>DASRAT010000025.1:0-4218 GCA_035638015.1 Gemmataceae bacterium
CAATAGATGTAGACCGCCTGGGTGCTCCAAACATTCGCACGTGGCCGGGCCAATTTCGGTCATGCCGCTCTGATCGAAGACCCGCGCTTGCCAGGCGTCCTCAATACGGCGGCGTGTCGCCGGGATGCTGCCGCCCGGCTCGCCACCGACGATGATGGCGCGGACCGCGTAACCGGGCGTCTGGGGCCGCAGTGCGATGCCGTGTTCCTGCGCAACTTCCGCCAGCCGTAGGGCATAAGTCGGTGTGCACAGCACGACAGTGACGCGGTTATCAAGCAGAAAACGCAAGCGCGCCAGGCTGGTCATGCCGCCGCCAGCCAGGGCCAAACAGCCATAGTGGGTCGCGGCCTCGAATGCCGACCAAAACCCCAAAAAGGGGCCAAAAGAAAAAGGGATGAAAAAACGATCTGATGGCTGGATCTTGGCGGCCACATAAACCTGGCGCCAGCAATCTTGCACCCATTGCCAACTTTGCGGCGTGTCGAGCCAGCGTAGCGGATGGCCACTGGTGCCCGAGGTTTGATGCATGCGCGTGTAGTGGCCAAGCGGATAAGTCAGATTACTGCCGTAAGGCGGATGGGCCTGCTGGTCGGCGACGAGCTCGGGCTTGGTGGTGAAAGGCAATCGGCTGAACACCTCGGGCTCGTGGAGGCGCTCCAGCGGCAAGCCACTTTGTTTGATTTTGTTGGCGTAGAAACGATTGCCGGGCAAAATCGCATCCAGCATGGCGCGCAAACGCTGGCGTTGGAGTTGACCCAACTCCGTGCGTGTCAGCTGACGCTCTGCTCCGTTCGACATCACATCGATCCGTTTAGCCGCGAAAGCCCGTGGCACAGGCGGCTCGCCTGTTTTCCATGTCAATGACAGGCGAGCCGCCTGTGCCACGATGCGTCAACGCTTGCCTTTCACTTGACTTGGTAGCAATAAATCAATTCCTGATCGCGGACATACAGCCGGCCATTGGCGACCACGGGGTGCGTCCAAACCTTGACGCCCTGGTTGGTGGGCCGGTTGACCCTGGATGGCGACAGCGCCGGCAAGGTAAACCGGCCTTTCTCCTGCCAAAATCCCTTGGCCTGGGAGTTGGCTTTGAGCAGCACCACCTCGCCTTCTTCGCTGAGCAGATAAAGATTGCCGTCCGCAAAGGTCAAAGAGCCTTTGCCTTCGACTTCACGCATCTCTTTCCACTTCAGGGCGCCGCTGAGCAGATCCTGGCAAGCCCAGCCAACCGGATCGGAATAGCCATAGATGTGGCCATCGATCAGCACCATGCCGCCATGTTCGTTGAGCATGTTGCGTTTGGCCTTGGCATCGTATTTGTCCACGGCGGTGAAGGCGCCGTCGCCGGTCTTCTCGATTTTGAACAAGCCGCAACCCTTGGACGAGCTGGCATAAACGAGTTCGCCTTCCTTGGCGTCCTTGAAAACAATCGGGCTGGCGTTTATGGAGTAGTAGTCCCATTCCTTCAATGGGGCCTGCCACAGCACTTTGCCGTCCGCCGCCGCGATGCCTTGCAGAGCGGCGCCGTCCTTGCCTTTGTAGGAGGAGTTGATGTATTGTCTGACGCCGCCGATTTCCGCAATCACCATTGAGGAGTTGGTGGCCTGGTCCTTGATCCCGGTCGTCCGCCACAGTGTTTTGCCGTCGGTTTTGTCCAGGGCGATCATCCACCCATCAGGGCCACCGGGGCAGCAAACGAGTTTGTTGCCGTCGATGAGGGGCGATTCACAAAAGCCCCAATTCCTGGTTGGGATGTGTTCCATCACCTCGCCCTTGAAGTCCTTTTTCAGGCTCTTACGCCAGACTTCCTGGCCCTTGTCGCGGGTGATGCAAACCAGTTCGCCGTGTCCTGAGAGACAATAGACATGATTGCCGTCCACGGTGGGGGTGGCTCGTGGGCCGTCGCCGCAGCTATTGACGTTGTCAATGAAGATCGGCCCGAGCTTGACCGCCCAAAGCTGCGTGGGCGGCTCGCCATCCTTCAATTTCAAGGCAATGGCATATTCTTCTTCGTTGCGGGCCCCCATCGTGTACAGCACATCGCCAACAACGGCGATGCATGAGAAGCCAAGGCCGGCATTGTCATATTTCCACGCCAGTTGTGGCCCTTTTTCGGGCCAGGTCTGGAGCAGACCTTGCTCTTTGGAAACATCGGTCCGATCCGGGCCACGCCACTGCGGCCAATCGGCGGCGAAGACAGCCGTGACGCCGACGCAAAGCACAGGGATTCCCAGGAGCAACCAGCGTGTTTTCATGAATGCCTCAAAGCCAGAGGACAATGGACGCCCGGCAGGAAGCGGTCAGCGCCGCTCTTCTTTGAAGTATACGGGAGGCGGGGGTCGGGGGGCAGGGGGCGGAGATCGGAGGATTTGGTGTTTTGCCTAAATTGCCCAGTCAAATTATGCACTTGCCCTTGGGCAATGTTGGCGGTATGAGCCACGCCGCTTGCATATTGGCAAGAAAGGACGGCGGAGGAATCCGACGTGAGATTTGAGTTAACAGTAGGCCTGGGTTTGGCGGCAGTGCTGTGCGTTGCCAACACGGCTCGCGCTCAGATGCCGATCAGCCAAACCACGGATTTTTGGCAACAACCCGCCTTTAGCCGAGAAATGACCGAGGCGTGGAATAGTGTTGATGCCGTGGATATCGGCTCGTTTGCGCGAACGCCGCGCATTCCCTTGTTTCGCATGTTGCCCGGCTTCCTCACGGAGCCGCGCTGGCTGGGCGGGCTCGACGATCCTGCGGACGTTGGCCGGTCCGACGCCAACCCGAAAGGCATTGCCCTGAGCGTTGGTGATGACAATCCCTTTTTCGATCCGCGTCGGCCTGGCGATCCAGGCGGCGTCGGCTATTACCGTCTTCACACCCAGGTCCAACTTGTCGATTGGGGACCTACCAGCGTCTGTTTCGGTTTGCAGGCCTGGGCGCCCGCGGGACTAGAGTGCGGCGGCGTTCAGGACGGGCCGACCGTGATTGCGCCGGGAGTCGGTATTTTCCATGATCTTGGAGATGGGTCAGGATTGCACGGTTTTGTCGGCCAGAATTTTCATGGGCGGAACCATGATGGCCCGCTGCGCTGCGGCATGGCCTGGCACTGTCCCATTACACCCTGGGACGAGATCAGCGACAGCGGCATGTTTTTCTTTGTGCAGGCGCATGCCCGGTATGATTTCTCGGGAGACCGCCAGGGCCGGCCGATGAATTGGGAACTGGTGCCCGGACTTCACTGGCGCGTCACCGAGGCTTTTTGGATGTCGATTGGGGCGTCGCGGTCGGGGATGGTGACGTGCGGTTGGCAATTCTGAAAAAACCAGAGGTCGGAAGTCTGAGGACAGAAGTCACTGCGTTGACCTCTGATCTCTGACTTCCGACCACTGGCTAGCATGCTAATTGCATCCCATCGGCACACAATAAGGCACCTGACGGCAAACCTTATAAGTGGTGGTGTACGGCTGCATCGTGCAAACGGTTTCCGGCACCATCTTGACGCATTCCCTCGGCACCATCCGGCACACGGTATAGGGAACCTGCATGCAGCGCTCTTCCGTTAGCATCTTGCACTGGTAGTAGCGGACCGTCCGGCAATGCTCTTCCGCGATGTAGCGGCAGGTCGTGTACGGCACTTGAATGCACTTTTCCTCGGGAACCATGTAGTACTTCTTTTGCGTCACCGTGGAGCAGTGCGTTTGCGGCACCATCTTGCAGGTGGTGTACGGCACTTGCATGCACTTTTCCTCGGGCACATACCAGCATTTGCGGTAGGTGTGCATCCGGCAATGTTGTTCCGGCACCATTTTGCAAACCGTGTAAGGCACCTGAATGCATTTTTCCTCGGGCACCATCCAGCACTTGCGCTGGGTGATCATCTGGCAATGTTGCTCGGACACCATCTTGCAGACGGTGTAAGGCACCTGCTTGCGGACCGTGTACGGCACACATTTGCACACCGTGTAATTCACGACTTGCTGATGGTCCTTGCGGACATAATTGCAAACCGTCTCCGTGCGGATCTCTTCGCGCGGGATCCAGACGCGGTTGGTCACCCACTGGCCTGGGCATTGGACGCTGTAGCTGACCACCGGGCCCGGGCAATACTGGCTGGTGCAGGTGCACGGATCGAAGGTCCACGTCCCAGGCGTGCGGCAGCACTTGGTGGTTACCGGGCCGGGCACGTAATGCTGCGTGCATTGCCACTCTCCGGTGCAAACCTTGTACGAC
>DASRAT010000026.1:0-3140 GCA_035638015.1 Gemmataceae bacterium
AAGGCTTCGGTGATGCCGTAGCTTTCGAGGACTTCGCGCTGGCCTTCGGCGGTGCCACCGCCGTGGCTGCCCATGGTCGGCACCAGATAAGGCTTGGCGCCAAGGCCCTTGAGGTGTTCGACGACGGTACGCAACACGACGGGGATGTTGGCGATGCCGCGGCTGCCGGCGGTTAGCGCCACGGTCTGGCCGGCTTTGATGGTGTTGCCGAGTTTGAGTCGTTCCAATTGAGAACGGATGGTGCCGGGAATGTCTTCCACGCGCGGCCGCTCGAATTGTTGCCGAAGACGAACCATTTTCGGTAATTGCACGGTTAGATCCTCGAAAAAGAGCTAACCACAGAGACACAGAGGCACAGAGAAGAGGGAAAAGGAATGCTGACAAACAACGCAGTCACCGGCCTTTTATTTTCATCTTATTTCTCCGTGTCTCTGTGCCTCCGTGGTTAAAAACCTCAATCCAGTAGATGTCCCAACTTGTCCTTCTTGGTCTTCAGATACTTGTGATTATGCGGATTCGACGCCACCTGGATCGGCACACGCTCCACGATGTGGAGACCGTAACCTTCCAGGCCGACGGCCTTGCGTGTGTTGTTCGTCAACAAGCGAATCTGACGAACGCCCAGGTCGTAAAGAATCTGGGCGCCAATGCCGTAATGCCGCAAATCGTCGCCGAAGCCGAGGCGCTGGTTAGCCTCCACGGTATCGAGGCCTTCTTCCTGTTGCAAGCGATAAGCCTTGAGTTTGGGCAAAAGGCCTATGCCGCGGCCCTCCTGACGCATGTACAGCACAACGCCCTTGCCGGCTTGCTCCACCTGGGCCATCGCTTGATGCAACTGGGTGCCGCAATCGCAAAGCATGCTCTCGAAAATGTCGCCTGTCAAGCAGCTGCTGTGCACGCGGACCAGCACAGGCTCTTTTTGCTCGGGCACGATGCCGCCGGTTTCGATGCCGATGTCGCCTTTGCATAACGCCAGGTGCGGTTCGGCGTCCACCAGCGACGTGTAGGCAATCAGATTGAATTCGCCATGTTTCGTGGGCAACCGGACGGTTTCCTCGCGGCGGATCAGCCGTTCGCGTTGCCGGCGATACTTGATGAGATCTTCGATGGTGCACATCTTTAGATTGTGCAGCTTGCAGAATTCACGCAGCTCCGCCAGGCGGGCCATGCCGCCTTCGGCGTTCATGATTTCGATGATGACGGCCGCTTCCTTGAAACCGGCCAGGCGGGCCAAGTCCACGCTGCCTTCGGTGTGGCCGGCGCGCACGAGAACGCCGCCGTCGTGGGCACGCAGGCCATCGACATGGCCGCGGCCGCGGACGATGTCGCTGGGAATCGAGCGCTCGTCCACGGCAATTTTGATCGTGTGGGCCCTGTCAAATGCCGAGGTGCCGGTGGTGATGCCGTTGCGGGCGTCGAACTTGGCGGTAAACGCGGTGCCTTGCGGATCGGGATGATTGGTGGGCTGCACTTCCAGGTGCAAACGGTTGCAAATCTCCGCTGACATTGCCAGGCTGAGGATACCACCGCCATGGCGGACCATGAAATTGACGGCTTCGGGGCTGATCTTTTCGGCGGCGATGACGAGGTCGCCTTCGTTCTCGCGGTTTTCGTCATCAACGAGGACAATCATGCGGCCGGCGCGCATTTCGGCCAAGGCTTCGTCGATGGAGCAAAATGTGTCAGCACTTTTGGTCATGCAGGTAAGTATAGCAAGTGAAATGCTTCATCCTTGACCATTGCCTCCCGAAGTGAGAGAATTTGAACTGTGCCTTGCCTCCCGGCGTCGCATTACTCCTTCAAAAAGAACTTCTCTCCAATGAGCAACCGACGGGTCGGTTTGTGGTTGATTGGCGCCTGTGGCGGCATCGGCGGTACAGTCGCGTTGGGCCTGGAAGCACTGCGGCGCGGGCTAATCGGCCCAATCGGTTTGACAACCGCTTTGCCGGCGTTTGGGCATCTCGATCTGGATGGCTTCGACAGCTTTGTGATCGGCGGCCATGACGTGCGGCGGTCTAGCTTTCGCCAGGCTGTCGGCGAAATGCATGATCGGGCCAACGTTTTCGATTCGTCGCTGGTTGAGCCTTGCCTGCCGGCGTTGGAGCAGTGGACCGCCAATATCCGCCCCGGCACCGTTCTCAACACCGGGCCAACGATTCACAAGCTGGCCGATCTGCCTGAAGCACACCGGGCCGAGAACGCTCAAAGCGCCATCGATCGCATTCAGGCCGATCTCAAGGCATTTCGCGCGGCACATAAGCTCGATCAAGTGGTCGTCATCAACATCGCCTCGACGGAACCGCCGACAACACTGACGGAGCTTCACGCCAGCCTTGACAAATTGCGGCCCGCCATGGAATCGCGGCAAACGGTGTTGCCGGCCAGCGCTCTCTATGCTTGGGCGACGTTGGACCTGGGCTGGCCCTATGTCAATTTCACGCCGTCACTCGGAGCGTCATTCCCCGCCATCGAGCAACTCGCACAGGAACGCAAAGCGGTTTTCGGCGGCAAGGACGGCAAAACGGGCGAGACGCTTTTGAAGACAGTGATGGCCCCGATGTTTGCTCACCGCAACATGAAGATTCTGAGTTGGGTGGGCCACAACATCTTCGGCAACCGCGACGGGCAGGTGCTGGATGATCCCGCCAACAAGGCGTCCAAGATTCAAACCAAGGATCAGGTCATCACGCAAATCGTGGGATACAAACCGCAGACGCATGTGTCGATTGAATACATCGAATCACTGGATGATTGGAAGACGGCGTGGGATCACATTCATTTCCAGGGGTTTCTCGGCGTCAAGATGATGATGCAGTTTACCTGGCAGGGTTGTGATTCTATTTTGGCGGCGCCGTTGGTTTTGGATTTGGCTCGGCTGGCGTTGCTGGCCCAGCGGCGGGGCGAAATCGGGGTGATGAAACACCTGGCGTGTTTCTTCAAAAGCCCGATGGGAGTGGGCGAGCATGATTTTCATAAGCAGTTTGAGATGTTGAGCAATTACGTTACCGGGGCGGCGCGATGAAACTCGCTTTTAGCACCAATGCCTACTTGAAATACCCCTTCGACCAGGCCGTGTCGCGTCTGGCCAAAATCGGCTACACCGCCGTCGAGATCATGGCCGATGTGCCGCACGCCTGGCC
>DASRAT010000027.1:0-2581 GCA_035638015.1 Gemmataceae bacterium
CTTGATCGACTGCACGCCCCACTGCCTGATTGCCTTGATGGCAGCCACAGCGGAGCCTCCCGTGGCCAACATCGGATCGACGATGAAGGCCAGCTCGATATTGGGTGAGGGCGGCAGTTTGTTGTAATAGGTGACGGGTAACAACGTTTGATGATCGCGGTAAAGGCCAAGGTGCCAAACCTGAGCGCTGGGGACCATTTCCAGGATCGCCTCTTCCATGCCGAGACCGGCTCGCAAGATTGGCACCAGACCCAGCGATTCGGCGATCTCATGACCGGTGCATTCCTGCAAGGGCGTTTGAACCGTGCGGGTAGCGAGGCGCAAATCCTGCGTGGCCTCGAAGAAGATCATTTGGGCCATTTCGCGCACCAACCGGCGGAAAACACGCGGGACGGTGGTTTGGTCGCGCAATTGAGCAAGGCGGTGCAGAAGCAGCGGGTGGGTGGAAATGTGCACGGCGGCGGACATAGCAAGTGCTCGGCGCGTTGTGGAGTTGCGGATCGAATTCGGTTCCATCATACCCAGTCAAGACAGTTTATTGCAATCGGCCAGTTTCGGTCGTATAGTGACAAGCCGTGGCCGGGGGCTTTGAAGGGCTGCCCGGGTAGATTTCTCGATTGACGAGTGCCGGCCTCTCCCATCCGTGGCGCTCTTTTTTTCAGGAATGGCCTCATGGACAACGTCAAGATGCGTTGTATTCGCTGCGCGGAACCAGGCGCCGCACGACAGCTTGTGGAGCTACGGCAACAGCTGGCGCTGCAAGCGGACATTGTGTCGCCGAAGGGCCGCAAGCTCACCGAAGCGGTCTTTGGCGAAGCGCTGCCGTCGAGCCGCGTTGTCGAGCGAATCTGTGCCGATGTGCAGAGCCGTGGGTTGGAGGCGGTGCTGCATTACACCGAGAAGCTGGATGGGGTAAAGCTCGATCGCCAGACGCTGCGCGTTGATGTCAAAGATTTGGCCAAGGCCCACGCGTCGGCGGAACCGGCGTTTTTGGAGACGTTGCGACGGGTGCGGCACAATGTGCTGCGTTTTCAGTTGGGCCTTGTTCACGGCGACGCGGTGTTGACGGTGCCGGGCAGCCATGAGCTGCGGCTGCGTTATCGGCCGATGAAACGTGTCGGCGTCTGCGTACCGGGCGGAGCGGCGGCATATCCGTCAACACTGCTTATGACCGTGGTGCCGGCACAAGCGGCGGGCGTGAAGAAGATCGCCGTGGTGATGCCGCCCACGGCGAACGGAGCGAACAATCGTGATTTGCTGGCGACTTGCTGGGAGTTGGGCGTTCGCGAAGTTTATCGTATCGGCGGCGCTCAGGCGGTGGCGGCGCTGGCCTGGGGCGTTGACGGATTGCCGTCGGTGGACATGATTGTTGGGCCGGGTAACATCTTCGTGACCCTGGCGAAAAAACACGTCTTTGGACAGGTGGCCATTGATTGTCTGGCGGGGCCGAGTGAAATCGTAGTGCTGGCGGACAAAACGGCGAACGCGGAGTTTGTGGCCGCCGATTTGCTGGCCCAGGCGGAACATGATCCGGCGACGAGCATTCTTATCACATGGCACGAGCCGTTGATCGCGGAAGTGCAAGCTGCGCTAAATCAGCAAGTGGCAAAGCTGTCGCGCGGGGCGGCAGCAAAAAGCAGTTTGGAGCGCTTCGGAGCGATGGTGCTGGCGCGGTCGGCCGTGGAAGCGATTGAGTTGACCAATGCGATTGGGCCGGAGCACTTGCACATCGAGACGGACGATCCGGAAAAGATAGCCGCCAAGATTGACAATGCCGGGGCGATTTTTCTGGGACATTATTCACCGGTGGCCCTGGGCGATTACGCGGCGGGACCATCGCACGTCTTGCCAACCGGCGGCACGGCGAGGTTCGCAAGCGGCCTGACGGCCAATGACTTTTTGCGGCGATCGAGTGTGTTGCAGTACACGCGGCCGGGGATGGAGAAGTTGGCGGCCGATGTGCGGATGTTGGCGGCGAAGGAAGGGTTGACGGGGCATGCGGCCAGTGTGGAATTACGCCTGAGCGCTGAAGCTCCAGCAGAAAACAAAACGCGCCAATCAGAACGCGGCAACGTCAAGAGGCAACCATTACAACAATCCCCATGAATGCGTTGATTGGCTACTTCACGCACCGAAACCCCAAATGATTCGCCGCGCTCCCAGGCTCACCCTTCCCACGCGCCCCAGGCAAAAATCGCATGCAAAAATCATCACTGCACAGAAACGACCCGCCGCGCTGCACGCGCTTGGGCACGCCCGGCTCATCGGGATCGAAGCTTGCCAGCGGCCCCTGGGGATTGCGTCTAGCGCTGAAGGAGTAGTACCTCGGGTGATACCAGTCGGCGCACCATTCCCACACGTTGCCCGCCACATCAAACAGGCCGAAGCCGTTGGCGGGAAATGAGCCCACTTTTGCCGTGCCTTGAAACCCGTCCAGGCCGGTGTTGGACGCGGGAAACGCCCCTTGCCAGGTGTTGGCCATGAATTTGCCGGCGGGGTTGGCTTCGTCGCCCCAGCAAAAACGCTTGCGATCTAGACCGCCGCGGGCGGCAAACTCCCACTCCGCTTCGGTGGGCAAACG
>DASRAT010000028.1:0-3099 GCA_035638015.1 Gemmataceae bacterium
GTGTGCGTGTCGCGCCAAAGTGATCCGCCGCCGCATGGGCTTCATCCCGCAGCACGGCGAAGGGAATCTTGAATTCCTTGATGTGGGAAGCAATCATCTCCGGCGTGTCTTGCTTGTTGCTGTTGATGGCGACAAACAACACGCCTTTTTCACCGTAAGTTTTGTTCAATTCCGCCAAACGCGGCATGTAAGAATTGTTGACAGGGCACTGGGTTCCCAGGAAAAGGACGATGACCGCCTTTTTGCCTTTCAGATCGCTTACAGCCCAGGTCTTGCCGGCGGTGTCTTTGAGGCCGAGTTTGGAGATCTCCTTGCCAATGCCGTCGGCCGGTTGCTGCGCATCGGCCGTCATGGGCGATTTCAGCAAGTTAACTGTCAGCGCCGCGGCGGCGGCAACAAACACCAGGCCGGCGAATAGGGTGCGAGAACGGATGGACATGGGACAATCCTTGGGAGGAATGGACACTGCGAGCCACTGTCCAGCTTATGCAGTGGGGGAGGACGCTTCAACGGATTGTACCTGGGTAAAGGGCGGGGGGTTTCACAAGTTGAATTCCGAGGCCAAGTACCTACGAATCAAGAACGCCTAAAACAATGGGCCATATTCAAAACGGCCGTGATTTACGGAATGTAGCACAAGCTGTTAACTTGTGCCGCGCGGCACAAGCTAACAGCTTGTGCTATATGGGTAAGCATCATTGATTAACGGTTGCAGCTTGACGACAAGCCCTTGTTTAGTCCAAAATGATCACAACCAAAGATCCCCCACCAAAGCGGTAAACGATCATGCCATTGCTAGATCACTTTCACCCTCCCTTGAGTGTTGAAAGACATTGGGAATCGTTTCATTCCAGTTGGGCCACCAAGCTTGCGGACGCGCTGACGGAGCGCTGGTTGCCTCCCGAGTATATTGCCGAGGAGCATGTTCACCGCGGGGCTTCCGTTGAGATCGACGTGGCAACTTTCGAGCGGGAAACGGCGGCAGCGACGGCAGAGGGCGGCGTGGCGTTGGCGACGATTGGTTCCAAAGTGTGGGCGCCGCCGAATGCCGACGACCTTATTCCGGCGATCTTCCCTGACACATTTGAGGTTCGCGTGCTATCGATGGAAGCAGGGCCGAAGTTGGTGGCAGCCATCGAGTTGATCAGCCCCGGCAACAAGGATCGGCCGGCGGAGCGAAGGGGATTTGCAACAAAGTGCGCCAGCTATTTATACCAGGGCATCAGCGTCATCATCGTGGACATTGTGACTAGCCGGCGGGCCAACTTGCACAATGAGATTTTGCGGGTGATGGAGTCTGCCGACAGCCATTCATTGCCTGTGGACCAGGGCTTGTATGCAGTGGCCTACCGGCCGCTGCGGCGCGGCAACTCGGATGAGATTGATGTCTGGCGATCATCGCTGGCCCTGGGTCAAACGCTGCCGACGTTGCCGCTGGGACTAAATGCAGGTTTGGTCGTTCCCGTCGATTTCGAAGAGACTTACGCGGAAGCCTGCAGTCGCAAGCGGCTGACCGGGTCCTGACGATACTTGGATTCTTGGACATTTGAGTGGAGCTGCATCCGCACCTGCATCCGATTTTTGTCGACAAGCCGAGGCGCTGCGGCTAGAAAAGACAGGTGTCACCATTCGCTCGTCAGGATCGCTCCCATGTACAAGTGCATGCTGTTCGCCGCGCTGGCGGCGCTGTTGGCCATGGCCTCGACCCTTCACGCTGAACCGCCGCGCGTGCAAATCGACTGCGCCAGCGCCGTGTCTTGCGTCGCCTGGTCGGCCAAGGGCGACCTGCTTGCCGCCGGCTCCCTGGATGGCACGGTGCGCATCTTCGATGCGGCCACAGGCAAAGAAATGAAAAGCTGGCATGCTCCCAATCCGGTCACGGCAGTAGCCTTTTCGCCCGACGGCAAAATGTTGGCGCTCGGTCACGCGGCGCCTGCTGCCAGCGCCAGCATCTGGAACGTGCAAGCAGGCAACCTGCACAAAGCCAGCACCCTCAAAAACTACAATCCGCAATATGTGGCGTTTTCGGCCGACGGCCAAGCGATTGCCGGGGTTGCCGTGGGCAAGTTCTTTCAAATGAAAATCACCGGGGCGGGAATGAGCGGAAGTTCCTCGGTCGTGCCCGGCGGCTGCTGCGCCATGGCGCCGGATGGCTCCATCTGCGCCTGGTCCGACGCCAAGGGCTTGGTCCGCCTGCGTTGGTGTGATCCCGTCAAATCGACGACCATGTCCGTCGGCCGCGTTCAGTGCCTGGCCTTCGGCCCCGGCGGCAAATGGATGGCCACGGGCGGCGCCGACAATGATGTGCATTTGTGGGACCTTGCCAGCAAACAAAAAAAAGCTTCATTGCCAGGCCTGCCGCTGCCGCCAACTGAGTTGGCCATTTCCGCCGACGGCCATGTTGTCGCCGCTTTGGCAGCCGATGGCACAACGATTCGCGTCTGGGACTTGATCCGCAACAACAGCACGCGCCGGCAGATCAGCCACAACCGCGGCGCCGTCGGCGTTCTCGCCTTGTCGCCCGACGGCAAACTGTTGGCCACGACTGGCCTTGGCGGCAAGGCCCTGTTGATCTGGAACGTGGCGACGCGCGACCTCACCCACAAGGGACCGCCGCTTAAACTCACCGCCAAAGAATTAACGGACTTGTGGGTCGATCTGTCCGACAAAAATTACGACAAGGCCGATGCCGCCTGGCACAAGCTCGCGGCGGGCGGCGACAATTCTGTGGCGTTTCTCAAGGAGCAGATTTGGCCCATTGCCGTGCCGCCGATGGACATGACCAAGATTGACAAATGGGTGACGGAACTCGACTCGGTCAAATTCGCAGTGCGTGAAAAAGCCACCAAGGAATTGATGGCAGCGGGCGAAATGGCGATTGTTCCCCTGGAAAATGTGCTGAAAACCCCGCCCTCGGAAGAGGCCAGGCTGCGGGCCAAATTGATCATGAAACAAATCACGCAACCCGTGCTTACCCCGGAGCGACTGCGCGTTTTGGAGGTGATCGAATTGCTGGAAGCGATGCGAACTGCCAATGCCATCGCTGTCCTGGAAGCGATCGGCAAGGAGGGGCGAGTCACCCAGATTCGAGGGGAAGCG
>DASRAT010000029.1:0-3378 GCA_035638015.1 Gemmataceae bacterium
TTTTGATGCGGTAATCGCGCACAATGCGTTTCAAGCCGTCGAGCGACATCTGGCCGCTGCGATAAAGGACGCCTTCGCGGACGACGTGGAAGTTACGCGCGGTGTGATGGCGGTTGCGGGCGTAAGCCAGCGGGCCGCCAATGATCAGTGCGGCGATACAGACAGCAAATGCGTATTGCAACCAACGTGGCATCCGAAGCCTCCTTGCGGGGTGCCGAGAAATCGATAGCCGGAACAGATCTTAACGAGCTTGACGACAATTGAAAGGCCAGCTGCGGTTGCCGCCGTCGCCTGGGGCAGTCGCGGTTGACCCTGGCCCCACTCGCCGTTATAGTTCCGGCGCACCTTAGTCCCCACAACGCCGAGTTGCCCCAGCTTCTCCCAATCGCGGGGACCTGCGCATGAGCCGCAAATCATTTTGGCTTTCTGTCTTCCTGTTGGTCGTCATTGTCGGCGGCGTTACCACGACTTTGGTGCTGTTGACCCAACATGAGCCGGCGTTTTATAGCCGGGCCGCCATACCGCCGGGGCAGCAGCGCAAGGACGTGTCCGCCGGCTTTGAAGGCCGCTCTGGCGCTCTGGTACTGTCAATCAAAAACGGCGGCAGCGACAAGGGGGACTGGGGCGGCCAGTTCAGCGAGGCCGAAATCAATAGTTATCTGTCGGAGCATTTTCTGACCCACGGCCTGGCCGACAAGATGCTGCCTGATGGCATCAGCGACCCTCGAATCGGCATCGACCAGGACTGCATCCGTTTGGGATTCCGCTATGGCACGCCGCCGTGGAGCACGATTGTGTCCGTGAGTTTTCGCGTTTGGCTGGCCAAGGGCGAGCCGAATGTGATCGTGTTGGAGTTGCAGGGGCTTCACGCTGGGGCGCTGCCGATTTCGGCCCAGTCGCTGTTGGAAAACATTTCCGAGGCCTTGCAGCGGCACAACATGCAAGTATCGTGGTATCGTCATGACGGCAACCCGGCTGCGGCGCTCAAGTTTCAATCCGATCAACCGCGGCCGTCGGCTCAACTATTGCAGTTGGAATTGAAGCCCGGATTGCTGACAATCCACGGCCACTCCCATGAGGCGCTGCAAAGTCCGCTCGGGACAAACCCGTAACGAATCAAAGGACGGCCTGGGAAGGCCGTCCTACGTTGTCTCGGCGTCAAACCGCAGCGTCCAATCATCCGCCGCCCGCTCCAAAGTCGCAGTCCCCGACAACCGCATGCCGTGCAAACGCACCACCCAGCGCTGTTCGCTTTGCTCCATTTTTTCAAATTCACCAAAATCCCAACGCACGACCGCTCCGCGATTGCCTGTGAGCGGCCCTTCGTAATCAAGATAGGCTATGCGATGATCGCCGATCGCAGTGGCCTCGATTACCACGCCAACCGACGGCGGCGACGCCAGTCGCCAGGTGCGCAGCGCCGGCCCGGCTTCGAGCATGAAGTCCCAGTGAAGGAACGGATGATCGTGCTGGAGGATGACGTAACGGGACATGAGAGTATTGTATTCTCGTTCCCACGCTCTGCGTGGGAACGCACTGCCGCGACGCTCCGCGTCGCAAGCGGCGGCGAAATTCAATGGATGAGTTACTGCGTGAGCGAGGGCCACGACGCAGAGCGTCGAAGCAGGGCGTTCCCACGCGGAGCGTGGGAACGAGGATTATTGCGGGAGGTTTTAGGCCGCTTCGCGACCACGGCTGCGCATCGGATTAATCCCACGATGCGATTGGCGCAGGAAGGTGATCATTTCCGTGACCACATCTACGTGGCCCAGATCACGCTCCAGCAGCGCCAGAGCGGCGGGCAACACCATGTTCTCACGGAACAGCACCTTGAACGCCTCGCGGACAGCGTCAATCTGGGCGTGGCTGAAGCCGTTGCGGCGCATGCCGATGACATTGACGCCCACAACGGTGTCGATGTTTTGCTGGATCACAAACGGCGGAATGTCCTTGGTTGTCGCCGAACAACCGCTCAGGAGGGCCAAACGGCCCATGCGGACGAATTGATGCACGGCGCTGTTGCCGGACAGGTAAACGTTGTCTGCCAGCTCGCAATGGCCGCCCAGGAGCGCCCCGTTGGCGAAGATGCAGCGATTGCCGATCTTGCAGTCGTGGGCGACGTGGGAATTGACCATGAAAAAGTTGTTGTTGCCGATGATTGTCTTCCACGAATGCGTGGTGCCGCGATGAATCGTGACATGTTCGCGGAAGATGTTATTGTCGCCGATTTCGACGGTCGTGGGTTCGTCGTTGTATTTGAGATGTTGCGGCCGTTCGCCGATGACGGCGCCCGGATACACCACATTGTTGGCGCCCATCGTCAATGGACCGCAAAGTGTGGCGTGCGGCCGAAGAACGCACTCGGCCCCAATCCGCACCGGCCCCTCAATGACGACATGAGCACCGACAACTACCCTTTCGCCCAACACCGCTTCCGCGGACACCACCGCGGTGGGATGGATCCGCGCTGCTTGCGCGTTTGACATAACCGCCCCCCGTTCCCGTGGAGAGACTGCGAAACCCGGAGAAGTTAGGCAGGCGCGGACAAGCAGCGAGTCTGAAAGAAGTAATTGCCGCCTTCTCTTTCCGAGGTTGCTTCGATCACCACGCGATGTATACGTAATGTTGCGACGCGATGCCAGAGCAGTTTTTTGCCGAGCCAAGCAGCGCAAGCTGCCGGGTTTACGAGTGCCGTTATGCAACCAACCTTGACCCAGGGCCGCATCTGCCTGGCACTCGCCGCCGTCCTTTGGAGCCTGAGCGGCCCCTTCACGAAACTGCTCACCAAGGTGATGGTTGAGGAATACGATTCTCCACCCATTGCCCCACCCCAAATCGCCTTTTACCGCGTTTTCTTCGCTGCCCTGGTGTTGGCCCCCACTTTGCGGCCCGCCGAGTTGCAATGGCGGCCGCTAATGCTGGCGATGGGCCTGTGTTTCGCGGTAATGAACTGGCTCTACGTCACTGCCCTGTCGCAAGGAACCGCCGCCAACGCCGTGCTACTACAATACACCGCGCCCATGTGGATGTACCTGGCAAGCGTCTTCTGGCTGGGCGAGCCCGCAGACCGCCGCGGGGCCGTGGCGCTGGTCATCGGCCTGTGCGGCATCGCCGTGATCCTGGTCGCCGGCTGGGAAGGCGGCGACATTGCAACCATTCTGATCGCATTGGGCAGCGGATTGACATATGCGGGCGTGCTGATCTTCTTGCGATTGCTGCGTGGCGTGCCATCACGCTGGTTGACAGTCTGGAACCATCTTTTCGGCGCGGCCTTTCTGTTGCCGTTCATCGTGTCGGAGCCGTGGCCCACCTGGCAGCAGTATGTGGTGTTGTTCATCTTCGGCAGCGTGCAAATGGGATTGTCCTACTGGCTAGCGG
>DASRAT010000030.1:0-5777 GCA_035638015.1 Gemmataceae bacterium
GAATGGAATCCGAAAGGTTACCACCCGACGTGCGTGAGCGCGTATTCAACGGAAGCCGGCACGCGCTTCGCCTCGGTATTCGTCTTTGACAAGACGACGCCGCGCGTGGCCAAGCATGGTCTCAATGCCGCTGATTATCAAAAACTCTTCGAGCAGATGGGCGCCAAAGGTTATCAGTTGGAAGACATCTGCGGCTACCAGGAGGGCAAGGAACAGCACTATGCCTGCGTCTTTTATAAGCCGCACGTGGTGAGCTATCCGCTGCCGGTCAGCGGCACCGCGGTGCCCGCCCTGGCCGCCTATGACGACACCATGCAGAAATTCATGCGCGACCGCCATATTCAATGCGGAACCCTCGCGGTTTCCAAAGGCGGCAAATTGCTGTTCTCGCGCGGTTACGGTTTTATCGATCGCGATGCGCAAACATTGTGCGGGCCGGCGACCCCCCTACGCATCGCCAGCGTCGTCAAGCCCCTGACGTTGGCGGCCTTGCTCAAACTGATTCGTGAAGGCAAAGTGACGGCGGACACCAAGATTGTCAGTTTTTTGGGTCTCAAGGCGCCGGCCGGCACAACGATGGATAAGCGCTGGTCCGACATCACCGTGCAGCATTGCATCGATCACAAGGGCGGCTGGAACCGAAATACGGCGCCCATCGGCGATCCGATGTTTCAATCGCTGAAGATCGCCAAGGCTCTCGGCAAAAACAGTCCGCCGTCCGCTACCGATATCATCAACTACATGGTAGGCCAACCGTTGGAATTCACTCCAGGCACCGGCAAAGGACCACCAGACACCTACTCGAATTTCGGCTATTGCATCTTGGGCCGCGTCATCGAAAAAGCCAGCGGCAAGAAGTACATGGACTATCTGCACAGCGACATCACCAACCCGCTTGGACTCAGCAGCATTCAACTGGGCAGTTCTTTGCCCGGCGGCCGCAATCCGAAAGAGCCGGTTTACCTCGACCCGGGCTTTGACTTCAATGTCTTCGACGCCAAGAGCAAGGCGAAAGTCCGGGAGCCGGATGGCGCGTTCTGCACCGAAGCAATGGATTCGCACGGCGGTCAAATCGCTTCAGCGCCTGATCTGGCAAAATTCATGGAGAATTACTGGATCACGGGGCAGCCGCGCAAGGCCGGGGAATCGGTTCCCGGCACCTTTTTCGGCGGGTTGCCTGGAACGCACACCATGGTCCATTGGCGCGGCGATGGTGTTAACATTGTCGCGCTGTTCAATCAACGGACCGATCCATCGAAATTGGATTACAACCTGATCGAGTCGATGATGGATACCACCACGGCCGGCATCAAGTCGTGGCCGAAGTAAGGCGAAGAACGAGCCGGAAGCGTAAGCGACGGAATTCGTCGCTTACGCTTCCGGCTCGTTAATCCAAATCTGGAGTTTTTTAGCCGTTTCCTACGCTTTCATCTGGGCGTCCCTACATGCAACCCCAAACTCTCACCAAAATGGTGTACCTGCGAGGAGGTTATTCATGCGCGTCAATTGCTTTGCCACACTGACAGTGGCGGTGTTCATCACCGTGTTGTGGTTTGTGTTCGCCAACCCGGCCGCGAGCGACATGGTTATTCGCGAAGCGGAGGAGACCGCTGCCGTCCAAGGCCAGCCTCTGGCCACACACTATGGCAGCACATGGCGAAAAATGAGCCGCGCGGAGTGCGCAACCAAGGCCGTGGAAGCCATGGGCATCAAGGAGAATTTCATTTCGGTTGAAACCGACAAGGCGGGCGATGTTTTCGGCGTCACAGAGAACGCCGCCTGTGCGGTATGGAGTTGCCCGCTTCGTGACGGCGTCGAGATCTATGTCTTCGTCGCCGGCAAGGACAGCAAAGAAGTGGAGCGGCTGCGCAACAGCATCCGCACCCACGTTTGCGATGGCCCCTATAACCCCAAGATTCCCGCCAAGATTGTCACCAAGGACGCGAAACGGCGATCCGCCGCGCCGGCGATTCACCTGGGCACCGACTCTCGAAACATGTCCCGTGCGGATTTCGACACCACGGGCATGCTTTCCATGGAGCGCCTAGGATTGAAGCCAAGCGTGGATCCAAAAACGTTCACCATTTCCGGCTACAAGGCGGATGCGTCGGCCGTCGCATTTTACTTGGAATTGAAACCCGGTACTGGTTACCTCAGCGTAATCTCGGCATCTTACAGTTCCCATTTGGCCGAGTATTTGCGCAACACCATCCGGATTGACATATTTGAGAAACGCCTGCCCAAACCGTGGGCTGTGATCCTTTGCAAATACTCCGACAAAGCCAACACGGAACCTCATCCGCCACGCTATTATCAGGAAGCATTTTCGGAAGTTGGCAAAGGCATGGGCCGCGAGTACGACTATTTTCGCCAGGTCAGTCACGGCGCCCTCGATATGACGGGCACGAAGGTCTTCGGTTGGTACACGATGAAGAATCACTCCACCGCGGATGTCGGGAAGCTGAAATTTCCCAACCCCGGCCGGGGCACCATGCACGACTGGGGACTGGAAACGGCGAAGGCCAATAAGATCGACGTGTCAAAATTTCATGGCGTCATTGTGATTTTCAACGGCAACGCGGATGCCGGCTCGGTGGGCAACCATCGCGTCGTTTTCGGTTATCCCACGACCGAATGGAGTCCAACCTTCAACATGCATGAAATTGCCCACGGCTACGACCTCGACCATACATGGAGCGCCCGCCCCGATGCCGTATACGGGGACCAGTGGGACATCATGAGTGCGATGAATTGTTGGACCACCCCCACCAAATTCGGCGGCGCCGGGCCGGCATTCAACGCCTTCAACCTAAAAAAGGTGGGTGGCTTGCCCGATTGGCGCATTTCGAATGTGCCGCGAAAGGTTGGCACCACGACGATCACCCTGGCGTCGTTGCACAAGCCTGAAGCGGAAGGCTCTCTTATGGCTCAAATACCCCCGGTTCCCGGCTCAACGACTTCCTACACCGTCGAGTTCCGTCAAAAACACGGCTGGGACGCGGGTTTTCCAGCAGACACCGTTCTTCTCCACGAGGTGCGCAGCAACGGACTCTGTTATCTCTTATCTCGATTGGACAGGTTTGACCCAGCTTCGGTGCAGGTGACGGCGGGTGGGGATTTCACGCTCCCGGCTGGCAAGTTCACCGTTAAAGCCCTGAGCTTCAACGACGGGGCTTCGAACGCCAAGGTGTCGATCACCATCAACAAATAGCGAACGAAAAGGACGAAAGGATATCAGAAAGGCTCCTTAGGAAACTTGCATCTGCGTAATCATCATGGCGTTTGCCGTGTTGACGGCAAACGCCAACGGCTTCCTTTCTGATTGGCTTTCCAGGCATTGCGTCCGTTCTACCGCAGTTCATATATCCCAACAGCAACGCGTTGACCTGACTAGATTAACCGTATCGACCGGGTTTATGGCATACAGAATTGGAACAAAGTCGAATTCTTAAATATCACCAATGCCTACAAGCAGTCCGCTTGCTGACAGAGCGCAAGAATCTCCGTTTCTTTGAAATTCGACCATGTCTCAATTTGCCCGCCATTTCGCGTGAATTTGCGGTTTTCGCCACCTTTCGGCGAAAATGCTGATCGGCGCGAAGCGCCGCCCTGGCTCTCAGCCGGGTTTCTCAACCTCCCACTACTTCATTAAACGGCCGCGGCCCACCCGCCCGGTCCCTGGAGTCGTACCATGCTTGATCCGCGCACCCTGACCCACTCCCAACTTGCGTCCATCGTCGCCGACGTGCAGAAGATCCTCTGGCAAGAATCCAAACCCATTCCCGACTTTCCAAGGGAATACGGCGACTACTGGAACCCTGCCAAGGAAGACGATGGCGACGCCCTAGAGCAGATTGCCGACGTACTGGCCGATGCCGATTTGATGCCACCCGATTGCATGCCGGTGGACCTGGCCGTTTTGGCAGTGCCGCCCAAAGTGCTCGACGCCAACGAACTGCTTTGGGCGGCCCGCATCATGAACAGCCTGGTCCGCGTCCACCGCAATTTCGTCCCGGCAGCGCGTGAAAACGTCCGAATTGCGGAGGCCAACGTGGACAGCTACAACGACGTGCCTGATGTCGATCCGCGCGGCCAATGCTGGACCCTCGCCCGCTGATCTATTTCTAATCAAACGCCCCCCTCACCGGGGCCAATAGCCCCCTTTTAGGAGTCTCGTTTGGTCCTCAAACGCCGGCGGCCGCTTTACGCCAAGCAACTGCGCCCCGGCGTCGAATTACGCAATTGGTTCAAGCCGCGATTTGTTTGGGAATAATATCCGGCTTTGATTGAGGGCCTGCGTGCTTGACGAATTACATTTACATGGAAACACCGCTCGTACATCGCGTGCTCCAGGTAGCAGTGCTTCTCTCAGCATTTCGGTGGTTGCGTCTCGCTCGACCACAAGCGCAACAAGCTGGGTGCCGAATAAGTTCCAGACTTGTGGCCAAACGCCGAGTATAATCAGCGACTGGCTCGGGTGCAGGCTAAGATCTGGCGGCTCACCGGTTTTTGCTCAATTGCAGGTCCACGATTGTCGAGCCGTCCTCTGCGATCAGCACGGAATGTCAGAGTGGGACATTTTTGGGCTTCGGTGCCACCAATGAGTGACGTGACGCGTATCCTGTCAGCCATCGAGCACGGTGATCCCAAGGCCGCCGAGCAGCTTCTACCGCTGGTGTACGATGAATTGCGCAAACTCGCTGCCCAAAGACTGACGGGGGAGAAGCCAGGGCAGACGTTACAAGCGACTGCCTTGGTTCATGAAGCTTATCTCCGTCTGGTGGGTGTGCAGAACGAACAGCAATGGGACAGCCGAGGCCATTTTTTCGCGGCCGCGGCTGAAGCGATGCGGCGCATTCTGCTTAATCGCGCTCGCGATAAGAAGCGTTCTAAACGCGGTGGCGAGCGCCGACGTGTCGATCTTGACCAGATCGAAATCGCCCTGGACACCAACGACGAGCAGCTGATCGCACTGGACGAAGCGCTGACTCAATTAACAGAAGAAGACGCCGATGCCGCACGGTTGGTAAACTTGCGTTTTTTCGCAGGCCTCACTCTGAAAGATGCGGCTGCCTCCCTGGGGCTTGCTCTGCGGACCGCTGAACGCCAATGGGCTTATGCCCGCGCCTGGCTTTATGCCCGCCTTCGCCAGGACAACATTTCAAACGCCGACTGATTTCCCCGATATTCTTGGCGGGTTTCGCCGTAAACGGGGCATTGAGTAATGGACGATGATCGGAGACGACCCATGCGTAACGGCAAAGCCGATGCCAAGGCGATTTTTCTCGAAGCCCTTGACTGCAAAGAGGCCGACGAGTTGATGCGCTTTCTGGGACAAGCGTGCGGTACCGACTCGGCCTTGCGTGCGCGCGTCGAGGAATTATTGCATGCACATCAAGATGCGGGTGGATTCCTTGGCGGGCAGCGCGACGCCGGCCGTGACGAGCCGATTACGGAGCGTCCTGGCACGATCATCGGCCCCTACAAACTCATGGAGCAGATCGGCGAAGGTGGCATGGGCCTGGTTTTTGTGGCCGAGCAACAGCATCCCGTGCGTCGCAAGGTCGCCGTCAAGGTCATCAAGCCCGGCATGGACACGCGCGAGGTCATTGCCCGTTTTGAAGCCGAGCGGCAGGCCCTGGCCCTGATGGACCACCCCAACATCGCCAAGGTCCTGGACGCCGGCGCCACTGACAGCGGCCGTCCCTACTTCATCATGGAGCTGGTCAGCGGCGTGCCGATCACCAAGTACTGTGACGACGCTCAGCTCAACCCGC
>DASRAT010000031.1:0-5098 GCA_035638015.1 Gemmataceae bacterium
CAAGATCATGATCGCCACCACGATCATGGCCGTGATTATCCTGGGCTGGTGCGGCGTGACGCTCATTGTCAACGGTCCGAAAAACAGCGTGCCGATGGCTCCGGACCTGCAAAAAAAAGTTGAACTTGTTGAGGTCACGAAGAAAGATCCGGACACCGGCAAGGACCGCGAAGAATGGGTCAAGGATTCCACCACCGGCAAACTGGTGCCAAAACTCGACGATAAAACTGGTCAGCCGATACCCAGGAACAGCGAGGCCCTCAAAAAGCTGGGAGTTGTTGAACAGGAAGACCCCCTGGGCTTTCTTGGCCGCATGTTGCCCGCGAGCTTGCAGGATGCCATCCGCACGCCTGGGTCGTGGCTGAGCATTTTGGGCGTCATCGGTCTGCTCATCGCCTTTGGCCACTCGATCCTGGCCATGAGCGGCGAAGAGACATTGGCCCAGGTATACCGCGAAGTCGAGTCGCCCAAGCTGCCCAATTTCAAGAAGGCTGCTTTTATCGTCTTTGTGTACAGCCTCGTGGTGACTGCCGGCATTAGCTTCATGGCGGTTCTGCTGATCCCTGATGAAATTCGCATGAAGGACTTCTCCGAAAACTTGATCGGCGGCCTGGCTCGCAACGTCATTGGTCCGCCGCTGGTCAAACTGCTCCTGGAAGGTTTTGTGGTCGTGGTCGGATTCCTGATCCTCTCGGGCGCCGTCAACACGGCCATGATCGGCTCCAATGGCGTCCTTAATCGCGTGGCCGAAGATGGCGTACTGCCTGATTGGTTCTTGAAGCCGCATCCCAAGTTTGGCACCACCTATCGGATGTTGGGCTTGATCCTTGGTCTGCAACTGGTCGTGATTTTCCTCAGTGGCGGCGACATGTTGTTGCTGGGGGAAGCCTACGCCTTTGGCGTGGTATGGAGCTTCGTGTTCATTTCGCTGGCAATGGTGGTGCTGCGCTTCAAGGAGCGTTCGCCGCGCGAATACAAGGTGCCTCTCAACATCCGCATCCGTGGCGTCGACGTGCCGATCGGCCTGGGTTTGATATTTCTCGCGTTATTGGCGGCGGCGATCCTCAACTTTTTCACGAAAGAAGTGGCCACCGTGGGCGGCTTGTTGTTCACGGGAGCGTTTTTGGCCATTTTCACCATCTCCGAGGCATTTCATGAAAAGCGCCGTCGTGGCGCCGCCCACACTCATTTGGAGCAGTTCAATCAGGAGCAAGCGCAGCTTGTGACCATCGCCAGCCTTGGCTTGACCAAGCCCTATCGCAAGGTTGTGGCCATCCGGTCCACGCAAAATCTCTTTATGTTGGAGACGGCCCTGGCGGAGACCGATCCCGAGACGACCGAGGTTATTGTCATGACCGCCAAGGTGGTGCAGCGCGGCGCCGAAGCCGAGGACAGCTATGGGGAATTGGACACTTATGACCAGGAGCTAATGACTGCTGTCGTGCAACGCGCGGAAAAAGCCGGCAAGGAAGTGCACCCGCTCATCACGATGACCAATAACCCGCTGCACACGATCTTGCAAACGGTTCGCGACCTTCAGGCCCAGGAGGTGGTGGTGGGCGGTTCCAACAAGTTCCTGGCCGACGAGCAGATGGAACAGATCGGATTCTTCTGGATCACACTCAACGCGGGTGAAACCAAGCCGTTGACGGTCCGCATCCTTAGCCGCGACCGCGATGTGTACTTTGATCTCGGCGGCGGCAATCGCATCCCGAAGATCACGGAGCGGCGAGCGCGATCCGTGGAAGAGTTGCGTGCCGGCGGCGTCGGTGTCGATCGCGTCCTGTTGGTCCATGAAGGCACCATGGCCGATAATGATCTTTTCCAGGCCGTTCTGACCATGCTAGATCCGGACGTTATGCTGGCTGTGGCCTCACTCAACAATGAAACGGAGCTGATACGACACATCCGTGAGCAATCCGACCAACTGAAGCGACCCGTAATTACACTCAGCCTCGACGGCGACGCGGCATCCGCTCTGGTGAAGCTAGCCAAGGACGATCATTACGATTTGATTGTCGTAGGCTTGCCGCAGGAAGCCGCGGCCGATCAACTCACGCGACTGCCGCCCTGGGCGGATCATGTGATACGCAACGCTCATTGCCGGGTATTCCTGGCTTCGGCGCCAAATGTGCCAACGAATGTCGCGGACTGATCAACCCATCCCACGCCCCATTGGACACTTCTCCCATGCCTGACCCCGCGGTTGGTCCTCAAATCAACATGGATGTGCTGAATCGCATTCCCCCGGACGCCAGGGTGGTGGTGGAAATCGGCTGCGGGGACGGCGCGCTGGGCGCACACTTATGCCGCATCAATCCCGCGGCGCACTACTACGGAATCGAGCCAAACGCTGATCGCGCTCAGTTGGCCCAGCAGCATTTGCATCGTGTCGCAAAAGGCAATGCGGAAGAGGTCGAGATCGACACTCTTGGACTGGAACCCGGCAAGGTCGATTGTTTAGTTTACAACGGCGCCCTGGAGTGCATGCGTGACCCCTGGGGCGCTGTTCGCAAACACGCGAGCTGGCTGCGCGACGGTGGTCAGGTCGTGGCCTGCATCGCCAACGTTCAGCACTGGTCCACGTTTTTGCACCTTGTGACGGGGGACTGGCGTTACGATCAACCGGGTGGATTTCTCAAACGCGATCAGCTCAGGTATTTTTCACTCGACACCATGAAGGAGTTGTTCACCAGCGCGGGCTTGCGAGTTTTCCACACGTTGCCGCGCCTGCTGGAGTCGCAACAATTTCGGCCGTTTCGGCTGGCGTTGTCCCCCATCCTCCAAGCATTGAAAGTGAACGAAGATGAGTTTGATGATCGCCTGCATGCCCTGCAATTTGTCGTGCGGGCTGTGAAAACGCCGCAACCGCCGCGGGCCGTGTTTTTGTTTACGTGCGTCCTGGAGCCCATGGTCGCCGCGGTGCGCGTTTGGGAGCCGGAGCGGTGTTTGAACACGATTCCCGGCGTGCGTGCCGGTTCGCTGGTAAAGTCCGCTGATCTGGGCTTGGAGCGTCCGGAAGAAGCTAAAATCTACGTGTGGCAGCGCGTGATCCTGGTGCGCGGGCCATCCTTGACCATGCACCAGGAGTTGCTGCGCCGCGGCTATTTGACGGTGGCCGAATACGACGACGATCCGGACCACTTTCCCGATATCGGCGCCAATGATTACCTGACGCTGTCAGGATGCCATTGCGTGCAAACCTCCACTGAAGCGCTGGCCACCGAGTTGCGGCGACATAACCCGCATGTTCAGGTTTTCCCCAATCAGCTGGCGGCTTTGCCGCCGCCGCGGACATATAAGCCGGATGGACCGCTGACACTCTTCTTCGGAGCGCTGAATCGCCAAGCAGACTGGAAGCCGCTAATGCCGGCGTTGAACCGCGTCCTGGCGACACAGGGCGACCGTGTTCACGTCCGCGTCATTTGGGACCAGGAGTTTTTCCGCGCCCTGGAAACGCCGCACAAGACCTTTGAGGATTGGTGCGCTTACGAACGCTACCAAGAAATTTTGCACGGCTGCGACATCGCCCTTTTGCCTTTGAATGCGACTCGGTTCAACTCCCTGAAATCGGACGTCAAATTCATCGAGTGCGCAGGCCACGGCGTGACGGTCCTGGCCAGTCCGACGGTCTACGCCGGCAGTTTACGCTCCGAAGAAACTGGGCTCTTATTCGAAACACCCGCGCAATTCGAAGCACAATTGCAACGACTTCTCAATGACGGGGAATTGCGGCTGGCCCTGGCGAATAACGCCTACCAGTATGTCGCCCAAACTCGCTTGCAAGTTCACCACTATCGGAAGCGTTATGAATGGTATTGTCAGATGCTCGACCAATTGCCGCGGTTGACGGCCGATTTGCGGCAACGCGTTCCGGAGCTATTTGAGTGAGTCGCCCAATCTAAAGTGGAATTTATGATTGACACTTGCATTCCAAAAGGTCATCCAGTTAGAATACCTTGACTCAATCGCCTAACTCACAACGGCAACAGTGAAGATGGGTTCGACCGCATCGCCGCGGATTTTATGTTTTGCCGGCGGGCTGTGACCCCTTATCCCCTCTCCCAAGGGAAACGGCTGCGACGGCATGGTGCCCATGAAAAAAATGGGCGGATGGTAATCCGCACCATTTTGTCCAGGCGATGCCCCGAACAAGTATTGGTTCCTGTCCCTCGACTCGCAACAGGACCACATACTGTGGGCACGATTGCAGAATTGTTTGCGCTTGCGTGGAAACACCACCAGGCTGGCGACCTGTTTCAGGCGGAGTTGCTTTACCGGCACGTCGTCCAGGCCGATCCGCGCCATGCGGACGCCTGGTGCTTTCTGGGAGCGGCTTGCCAGGCACAAGGAAAGCTGGCTGAGGCGGAAGCCAACTTCCGTCGGGCGGTGCAGCTGACTCCCTGCCATCCCAGTGCCCAAAATTGCCTGGGAATCATGCTGGCTCAGCAAGGCAAGCTCGACGAGGCTGCCACGTGCTTCATCCAACTCATCGATTGCCAAACCAACGACGCCGACGCCCATAACAATTTAGGCCTGGTGCGTGCCCAGCAAGGACGCCATGAGGAGGCCGTAGCCAGTTTTCAACGGGCCCTGGCCCTGCAGCCCAATTTCCCAGCGGCCCGCGAAAACCTCGCCATGGCATTGCAACGCTATCAATCCGGTGGTGAGCCGGCGCCGGGCAGGGCCAGCCCTGGTGATCGGGCCGTGGGAGAAGAAGCCAAGGCACTTAGCCGTCAGGGCGTGGAGTTGGCACGTGCGGGACGCTTTGACGCCGCCAAGACCTGCTTTGAGCAAGGGCTGCGGCTGCAACCCGACAATGTGGATTTGCACAACAACCTGGGCAGCTTGCTGGCCAATCAACGCCTTTTCGATGAGGCGATTGCCCAGTATCAGGAGGCGGTGAGAATTTATCCCGGGTTTTCTGAAGGGCATTACAATCTGGGCATTGTGCTCGCCAAGCAGGGCCGCCGCCAGGAGGCCCAGGCGGCCTATCGCGAAGCGCTGCGGCTATGTCCGGACCATCTGGACGCTCAAAACAACCTCGGCAATCTCCACAAGGAAATGGGGGAGTTTCCCCAAGCCCTGGCCTGTTATG
>DASRAT010000032.1:0-7166 GCA_035638015.1 Gemmataceae bacterium
TATCGCATGCTGCTGCTGCCGCTGGAAAACGTGCGGCAATCAGCAGCTTATCATCCCGAAGGCGATGTCCTGTATCATTTGCTGCAGGTCTTTGAATTGGCCCGCGAGCATCGGGCTTATGACGAGGAGTTTCTCCTTGCCGCACTGTTGCACGACATTGGCAAAGGCATCGATCCTGGCAATCACGTCGAAGCGGCCCTGTCGGCGCTCGACGGTTTGATCACCGAGCGCACGAAGTTCTTTATCGAGCATCACATGAATGCCCACGATTATCGTGCCGGCAAGCTCGGGGCCCGATTCAAGCGTGTGTTGGAAGCCTCGCCCGATTTTGACGATCTGATGTTACTGCGGCGGTTAGATGATGAAGGGCGTGTGCCTGGCGCGATTGTCGGCACCGTGGACGAAGCGCTCGATTACCTCAAGGAACTGGAGCGAAGCAATGGCTGACGTGGCGGAAGTGTTGGCGAAGTATCCGGTGATCGTGCGGCAGGCGGTCGTGTGGGGCGACATGGATTCCTATCGCCACGTCAATAACGTGGTCTATTTCCGTTATTTCGAGAACGTCCGGCTCGAGTATGTTCGGTTGATGGGTTGGTTTGAGTACGAGGAAAAGACGGGCATTGGCCCGATACTGGCGTCCACGCAGGCACGGTTTCGGCGGCCGTTGACCTATCCGGACACCATCGCCATCGCGGCCCGGGCTATCGATCTGGGGGAGGATCGGTTTACATTCGATCATGTGATTGTCAGCGAGGCGCAGCAGGCGGTGGTCACGGAAGGATCGGGGCTGGTGGTGGTTTACAATTACAAGGACGGGAAGAAGGCGGCGCTGACATCGGAGCTTCGGGGGATGATTGAAAAGCTGGAAAGAAGGAAATGAGCCTTTCCCCGGCGTCGAGTGCTTGAAGCTAATCGCCATCTGGTCCACGCGCCTCCGGTGCCGAGGATGGCACAGGCGCGTCCGCCTGCGGTCGCGTTCCTACTGCGTCACCCGCCGGCCGCGCCGGCCCACGCCGCCTACCGCCCGAACGCCGTCGCCTGGCGGCTGGGGGGCGCACCGGGGCCGGCGCTGCCGCTGCGTCCGATCCCACTTCCGACCCAAAGCGCGTCACCACATAAGTCCGGCTGCGCTTGTCGGTGTCCAACTCCAGCAACCCTTCTTTCGCGGCGTCTTCCAGTAACTCGCTGAAGGTGCGATACCCGTGATAGGCCTCGTTGAACGAAGGTTTTTTGCGTTTCATCGTATCTTTGACCATTGACGACCACAGCACCTCCTTGTTTTCGCGCCGCAGCGCCAGCAGCGATTCCAGGAGCAACTCAAACGCCTTGCGTTTATTTTCCGGCAGCTGAGCGTTTAGCGTCGGCGTCATGTGCGGTGCTTTGCCGAGGTCTTCGTAATAGATGAATTCGTCGCAGTTATCGCGCAGCAGCTCGGAAGTCGAATCCTGCATTCCCAAGCCGATGACGTGTTTGCCGTTTTCCTTGAGCTTGGAGACCAAGGGCGAGAAATCACTGTCGCCGGAGACGATCACGAAGGTGTCGATGTGCTCCTTGGAATAGGCCAAATACAGAGCATCGACGCACAGGCGGATGTCGGCGGAGTTCTTGCCGGTTTGAGAGCGTTTGGGGATTTCCACTAATTCAATCGCGGCTTCGTGCAGCGGTTGCGTGTAGGAGCCAAATCGGCTCCAATCGCAATAGGCTTTTTTGGCGACGATCTTGCCTTTTTCCACGAGCCGTTCGAGTACCCGCAGGATCTCAAAGCGATCGCGGCGGCCTTGAAAGCCGAGGGCCAGGTTTTCGAAGTCGATGAATACCGCAAGGGAGCGTTCGCCGTCAGGCATGGCATGTCTCGTGAGGTGACAGATGTCTGCCTCACATGTTCCGCGAAATCGGTGAGAAATGCAAGAGAGTGACGATTGACGAGTGACGAGTGGCCGGAAAAAAGGCAAGCCCACGGGTGGTCGCCCGTGGGCTTGTCATTGTTCTGCACGTCACAAGTCGCTCGTCAGACGCGGTTTTTACAAGAGATAATGGACCAACATCCACACCAGCACACAGGTGATAATGCCGACGAAGACGATTCCGGCCGGGCCGAGTTTGTCGTCCCAAGACGTAGGCAACGGGATTGTGTTTTCGAGCTCTGCTTCTGGTGGCCGAGGTTTTTCCACAGGCGGCTTGATTTGTGTCGCCGGGGCAGGGCCGCCTCGAAATGTCTGGCGATTGGGCAATGACAAGGTGCCCTGCGGCTTGGGTGTATGGGACGAAGGACTAATGATGCCGCTTTTATGCTCTGGCGTGGGGGCATCGAAACGCGGCGGGGCCGCGGGTCGAGGCGCGACATTGGCACGCTGGTTGTTGCGGGGCGGCGCCGGCGCCTTGGAGAGAGTTGGCGCCTGTGCCAGCGGCCTTAACGCTTCCACCACGGCCGCGGCACTGGCATAACGGCTTCCGGGTGTTTTCTGCATGAGCATATGGACGACTTCCACCAATTCCGTGGGCACATCCGGGTTTAAATCCTGGATCGGAGTCGGTTCCTTGAATTGATGGGCCATCATCTTTTCGGCCGCGGAGCCGTCTGGGAAGGGATATTGCCCGGTCAAGCAGTAATACAGCACGCAGCCCAAACTATACTGATCGCCAGCCGGCGTCAGGTTGGTGGGGTCCATGATCGATTCGGGGCTGGCACAATCAAGGCCGCTGGTCACCGAGTTGGCCGTGGACATCGTGTCCACCAAGGACTCGCCCTCGGTTTCCGACAATAGGCAGCCGATGCCAAAGTCGAGGATGTAGATTTGGCCGTTGGCACCGACCATCAAGTTGGAGGGTTTGAGCAATCCGTGGAACAACGCCTGTTGGTGGCATATCTCGAGTGCTTCGGCGACCTGCATTCCGTAATAGGCGGTCAAGCCGGGGGAGAGCTTTTCATGAGCCTGGACGACCTTGTCCAGTCCTTCGCCCTCGACAAAGGGCCATGCCAAGTAGTGCATGCCGCCGGCAGTGCCGACATCGACAAACGGCACAACCGCAGGATGCCGGCAGGCCTCGAAAGCACGCACTTTGCGGCGAGCAATTCGCACATTCCACATGCTGCGTCGCGGCAACACTTTGACAGCGTAAAACTTATGGTCGTTTTTGGATTGAGCCTTGTAGACGGTTCCCATGCTGCCGGCGCCCATCGCGTCCATGAGAGTGAACGGTCCCAGCACAAAGCCCTGGGTTTTGCCCTGAAGCAGCCGGTCGATTTGAAACTGGCTGAGCGTCCCCTTGTGGACGAGATACTCGGCCAGGGCCGGCGGCTCGGCGCGGGGGTTGGCTTGCATGAATTCGCCGACAATCTGGTCAAGTGTGCCGCGATCGATGAGATTGCTGCGGCGCAAATCCCAGATAAACCATTCGCAGGCCCCGAGTTCGGTGGTCACCATGACGCTTGCATCCTATTCGAGAGGAAAGTCACGCGGGCAGGATGCATCGCGCCGCATCCGCCTTGTGCACTAGCTATTTTTTTCGCGCGGATTGTTCCGGGGGACGGGAAAACCAGCGCAATACCGTCAGCGCTAGCATGGGACACGTTTGGGCGTTAGTCAAATTGCTCTCGGCAAGACCGCCAAGGCCGCCAAGACCGCCAACTTATTTGGGGCATGGTCGTTGGACCACCACGTTAGCCTTTGAGGATATACACCCTTGCTCCGCCGCACCGGGCAGAGTATCGTCGAAAGGGAAATCGGTTCCCCCTGTCGCGGAAAGGCGGCTGCCATGAATGGTTCCAAATCGCTTTGGCTCGGCGTGACCCTAGCCTTAATGCTCGCTGCAACATGCGCTTGTGTCGGCAAGTCGTCCGCTCAGCAACCTGACCCCGCCACGCGCAAAACCATCGACAAAAAGATGGCCGAGCTTGCTGGCTCCATCGCCGAGCTGCGTACAATGGCGAAAAAAGACGCCAAGCTGGCCGCCGTCATGCCCGATGTCGAAATCTACCACCAGGCCGCCGTCTGGGTTACCAGGCTCAATGAGTTCGGCAATAAAGAAACAGCGGGCTGGACAGTGGAGGTTCTGGACAAGGGGCTGGAGCGGGCCAAGAAGGCCACCAAAGGCGATTTCAGCTGGCTCACCGCCACCGGCCGCACGATGGTCCGCGGTTACCGTTCTGAAATAGACGAATCGATTCAGCCTTACGCCGTGACCTTGCCTGCCGATTACGACAGGCATTCGAACGGGAAATGGCGATGTGACTTGGTAATGCACGGCCGAGACAACGACCTCACCGAGGTCAAGTTTCTGCACCAGCACGGCGACAAGGCCGCACCCAAGGGTCTCAATTACATTAAGATCGATGTCTACGGTCGCGGCAACAACGCCTATCGCTGGGCCGGTGAAATAGATGTGCTGGAGGCCGAAGCTGCTGTTTTCGGCTGGCGCAAAAGTTTGTTGAATGACCTCGATAAACATTGGCCCCTTCACGTGCTGCGAGGCTTTTCGATGGGCGGTGCCGGCGCCTGGCACATCGGCTTGCATTATCCAGATAAATGGTGCGTCATCGGACCCGGCGCAGGTTTCACCACTACCCACGGATATGTCGCCAAAATGCCCGCCGATCTGGGTTGGCCGCAGGAACAAATGCTGCGAATTTACGACGCCGTGCCTTATGCCGAAAACGCTTTTAACGTGCCTGTAGTTGCCTATGGCGGTGAAAAAGATCCTCAGCTTCAGGCTTCCAAGAACATCGAAGCGGCGCTGAAGCAGACGAAATTGCCGTTGAATTTCCAAATTCTGGTGGCACCAGGGCTGGCACACCAGTTCCCTGCCGAATGGCAGAAGAAGGAAGAGGATGCGTATGCGCCTTTCGTCAAAGCAGGCCGGCCTGATTATCCCAAGCGCGTTCGCTTCGTGACTTACACGCTCAAGTATAACACTTGCGATTGGGTCGAAATCATCGGTCTTGAGAAGCATTACGAGAAGGCGGTGGTGGATGCCGAGAGGACTGCGAACGGTTTCAAGGTCGCCACGACCAACGTTGACGCACTTCGTCTAACCCTCGGGAAGGAGGGCGTTGGGGCCAACGGCCAGGTGGAGGTATTAATTGACAATCAAAAGGTGCTTATTACACCACATCGCAGCGCAAACCACCCTCCAGTTTTGCAAAAACGCGATGGTCAATGGCATGGAACAATGACCGCAGACTGGGAGATAGACTATCGGCCCGGCAAAAAAGTGCCTCGTCTTCAAGGCCCAATCGATGACGCTTTTACCGGGCCTTTCTTGTGTATCCGCGGCACCGGCAAGCCGTGGTCGGATCGTGTCCACGACTACGCCGAGGCCAGCCTGAAACGTTTTCAGGAAGAGTGGGCTAAATATATGCGCGGCGATCTGCCCGTGAAAAACGACGTGGACGTGACCAAAGAGGACATTGACTGGAAGAACCTAATCCTGTTCGGCGACCCTGGATCCAATTCCTTGGTCGCCAAAGCGATGGCCAAATTGCCGTTGGTATGGACCAAAGAGAAACTGACCATTGGCGACAAAATGTACGACGCTCAATCCCATTTGCCTCTTATGATTTATCGCAATCCGCTGACCCGCGATCGTAAATTGGTGTTCCATGATCGTTACATCGTCCTCAACTCCGGCCACACCTTCCACGCCGATGACTTCAAAGGCACCAACGCCCTGCTCTACCCGCGTCTAGGCGATTATGCCGTCCTCAAGCTCGCCGACAAAGGCGGCCCGCTGGCGCACAGCGTTGTCCTGAATGGCCTGTTTGACGAGCAGTGGAAAGTGTATGCTGGCAAGTAAGGCGAGCCGAGCCGCGTAAGCGGCCGGGTTGTGACGCGCAGAGATTACATAAGCTGGACGCACCGCCGATGACCACGCCGAAGAATGGAAACATCCCCCAGCGGACCGACGACCTGACCACCCACGCCGAAACTGCGCCCGATGCCGCCGTGCCGACACCGGCACGCAAAAGCGGGCCCCAGAGCTACAATGTCCAGCTTCCCGTCGTCGTCGGCAATCGCTACAAGCTGCTCGAAATCCGCGGCGGCGGCGGCATGGCCAAGGTCTACCGCGCTACCGACCAGACCCTGGAGCGCGACGTCGCAGTAAAGCTCATCAATCCAGATCTTCGCGACGATCCAGAGTTTGATGCCCGCTTCCAGCGGGAGGCCAAGATCGCCAGTCAGCTGTCCGATCCGCACATTGTCGTCGTCCACGATTTTGGCCTCGACCCGCAATGCGGCCCATACCTTGTCATGGAATACCTGCGCGGCCAATCGCTGCGCGAACGGCTCATTGCCGAGGGGCCATTGCCGCTCAAAGCCGGCTTGCAATTGTGCGCCCAGGTCCTGCTGGCGATGATCCACGCTCACGGCAAAAACATCATCCATCGCGACATCAAGCCAGACAATGTCTTCATCCTCAATCAAAGCGGCATTCGTCTGCATGTCCGTGTGCTCGACTATGGCATTGCTCGCATTCTGCGCGGCGATAACCCCTCCAATGTCGAACAAGCTTTGACGGAGCCCGGCGCCGTCATGGGCACACCGCGTTACATGGCCCCCGAGCAGTTGGCTGGCCAACCCGCTGACGCCCGCTCCGACCTGTACAGCGCCGCCATGGTTATCCACGAAGCGTTGACTGGCAAACTGCCCTATGTCACCGGCAAATCGATGAAGGAGCTTTGCCCCGAGGCGTCCGACGATTTGTGCGAGCTGATCCAGCAGTGTCTCAACCCCAACCCCAATGCCCGGCCAGCGACCGCGGTCGAGGTCTATCTGCGTATCCTGGAATTCGGCAAAGCCAGTGGGATTTTGCTGCTGCCGCCCGGGGCGCTGGAAAAGCTGGCGGCCGGCAAAGCTTTGGATGGCAGCGAAGACACGGTGACATACGTTCCCGCGAACAAAAACAAACACGCATGGTGGCTGTGGGCCGGCGTGGGCATCGCCATTGGCGTGGTTGCTGGGCTGCTGTTGTGGTTGCTGAAGTAATCGACAGCGGCAAATCCAAAAAAACAATCACGAAAGCACGAGAAACGAAAAGTCGAAAAAGGCAATCACGTCGGTGAATCTGTTGGCCAAGTTTATTCCGCTTCTCAAGTTCATATGCTGAGCAACTGAGCGACTAATCACGCAGCATTTTCGCATAGAGGCTCGCATATGCCCGATCTCGAT
>DASRAT010000033.1:0-2244 GCA_035638015.1 Gemmataceae bacterium
GTCCGCCAAAATCAAACATCGCCGGAGTTTGAAGGCCTCACGAAAGCTGGCGGTCGTCGCCACCGATTCCGCCCGCGCGTTAATGGTTTTGAAGGCGATGGATTCATCCTTGGCCCAGGCAGGCGCCAACCCCCAGCGCAGCAGCTTGATCTGGCGTTGGTGGTCGTGCAGGACCACCGGGGCTTCCTGCGTCGGTGCGATGTTATAGCGCGGCTGCAATTCCAACGGCAACACGCCCAGGCCGGCGCTGATTTCATCAATGCCTTTGGTCAACGAATATCGTCCGCACATGCGGAATTGATAGGGCAACCTTAAGAAGAATGGCAATCACTCCTTCCCACCTTGGTGGAATGAAACCAAGTTGGGGAAGCGAGGAAGCGCCCGTTTTTCCTTGGCGCCGGCTTTCGTAGTTCTATCGCCGGACGCGGAAAAATTTGTTGCCGCTCGCGCCCTCAGTGTACGAGCCGTCACTATCATTCGTGCTGGTCCAGTTTGCCTGCGCGCCCAAGCTCGGCGAAGACTCCAAGGTGCCGCCGTTCACCCACACAATGGTTACGTTGTCGCCGGACCTGGTAATGCCGGTGATTTGCGGTGCCGCCAGCACGGCACCTTCGGTGATGCGTACGTTGTCGAACGCGAGGATTTCATTCCACCAGGAGGATCCGGCCTCAAATTGAACGATCAGATCCGTCGCGCTCGCAGGTACATTATAGGTGAAGTCTGCAAACTCGCGGGTCAGACGCCGCTGGTTGGCGTGGAGATCATCGGCGAGCCACGGCTGCCGGCCCGTCTCGACGCCGTTGAAGTGGGCGAGGGTGATCGGTGTGCTGCCAGCACCATTGGTATAGATCTTGAGGTCGAGGTAATCGTTGGCGTCGTTCTCAAAGTCGATCTGTGCGGCCGCGAGCGCGACGGTAAGTTTTACGTCTTTTTTCCCGGTCACGTTGACGGAACGCAGTGTCAGCGAGCGGGGCGGTGTGTCATTTTGGTAGGGGAACTTGTTCATGCCGGACCCGGCGAAAAATCCCGTGCCCTCAAAGCCGATAAACGGTCCACCGCCATAGAAGGCTCCCGGAGGCGTGTCGGTTGGGCCGTTCATGAGCACGATCAACGGCTCCTTCGTTTCGGTCGAGGCGCCGGTGGCGATGTAGCCGGTGGCGGTGGTCGTGCCGGTGAGCTGCACTGGGGCGGTGCTGCCCGCGGTGCCAAGCACCTCCCAGTAGCCGGACGCCAGGTCGTCGTCCAGGACGTCGGCGGCGGGGACGGTCCCGACCGAGAGCTCGAAATCGCCGCTGCCGCCGGAGTTAAAGGCGCGCACCTCGAAATCGTAAGTGCCCGCTGTGGCAAAAGTCACGTTCTCATAGACAATCGTGTGAATGTGCGGTCCGAAATCTTCAATGATGTTGTCTTCCGCAGTAAAGCCATTTTTGTCCCGGTCAATTTGAAACCGTGCCCCGTCATCAGTGCCCAGCGCGAACCGATAGGTTCCCGCTGCGCTGACCGCCAGTTTGCCCTGCACGCGGAGCCCCCAATTGCCGGCGTAGCCGCCAGGGACCCCATTGTCGTCGGGCCAGTTGCCCGTTGAGCCATCGCTAATGTCCAGTGTGGCGAGCGTGCCGTCCGTCATCTCGTGCTGCTTGGTGCCAGCGATCATGTCATCGACATCGCTTAGGCGGGCAACGCTCGGTGGAATCGTGTGGTTAACGGTGGCCAGGGTGGTTGAGCCCTCGGGGATAAACCGCCCGGCCAGCGCGAACGCGTGGTCCCCGGTGAATGCGGCGAAAGAGTTGGTGGCGCCGCCCGCGGCCGGATGGCCGGGCGCCGCAATGTTGACTTGACCGGGAGTGAAGGTGAGGTCGCTGCCGATGCTGCCCACAATCATGTCGTCCCAATCGCTTGAAACCGTCATCACGATCACCGGCTTCTTAAGCAGCGCGTAACGGCTGGGGTCGGTGGTGGCGGCGTGGATGAATAGATCGGCGTCGCCTTCGATCTGGGCGTCCGTTTTCGAGGGGTCGTCATCCAGGACCGTGTGACCGGTGGCGGCGAGGCGGTCAGCAAGGCCGCCGATGGTGGCGGCGGTGGAATAGACCATGACGGTAGCGTTGGATTTGCCGTTGAGCATCCAGTTGACGCTGGAATCCCAGAGCTTCAAAAAATCCTCCGTCGTGTTGGCGATATCGTTGTTGCCACTCCAGGTAAACATCATGCGGCGGGCTGGAATATTCGGAATGCCCACGAAGG
>DASRAT010000034.1:0-3246 GCA_035638015.1 Gemmataceae bacterium
TCGCGCTGTTGCCGACGTTGCCATCCAATCAGGCAGCTTAGGCTGCGCCTTGGGATTCAAAGGGATTTGCCGGCTCGCCGACTCCGCCAATTTCGTTTCCACTTCCGGACTCAGCAAATAATCCAGCAGCTGTCTCGCCGCGCCGGAATTTGGACACCCCTTGATTATCGCCAATGTGTTGGGAATGAACAGCGTGCCCTGCTTCGAGTCCGCCGGAGCGTCCCGGTCCGGAAAGATAATGCGCACTGGATGTCCCGCGGCCAACTCCTCGGCCGCGTCATCGGTGTCCGTTAGACCGACCATGTATTGCCCCTGCCCCACGCCCTCGGCCACTTGCTTGTTGCCAAGCACCAGCTGCATTTCATTGGCTTTCAACGCCCGATACCACGCCTTGGCTTTATCACTGCCCCATGCCTCGAAAAGACAGGCCACCTGAGTCGCTGATGTTCCCGCCACCGGTTTGGCCAGGGCGAAATGCTTTTTCCAGCGCTCGTGCGTGAGATCATTCAAACTCTTGGGCCAATCGGCCTCGGCGATGCCGTGTTTCTTTAGCAGTTCCGTGTTGAGAATGAGCACCCGGGCTCGCGTGGCAAACGCCGTCCAAGTTTTGTCCTTGGCCCGATACTCTGCCGGAAAGTCCTTGGCGGCAGGGCTGTCGTATGGCTCCAGAATACCCTTGCGCTGAAGTCGAATCGTGGCGATGATCTCGTTGTTCCAATGCACGTCGCAGCGGGGTTTGGGCGCTTCGAGGATCAGAACGTCAAACAGGCCGACCGATTTGCTGGCTTCGCTGTCATAGCGCGTGGCCACTTTCAATGCAGAGGTTTGCTCGAAATCCGCAAGGATCTGCTCGGCGAATTCGCGGTCTTGGGCGCAGTAGAGAACCACGCGATTCTCGGCCTGGCAACCGCCGGCAAAGCACAGCAACGCAAGCGCTTGCAATAGGCGCATTTTCATGGCTGGAACTCAATTCTCGGAAAAAACTAAACCTTGGTTGCAGCGCTTTGGCCATTGCCAGCGCCGCGCAGATGTGCTTTGACAGGGAAGTATTTCACCAGCCGCACTTCGTTGCCGGTCTCATTGTAGGTCATTTCGTCTACCAGGCCCTGCGACATCAAGATGCCAAAGCCGCCCTCGCGGATGCCGAGGGCTTCCCGCACCATCATGTGGCGGACAGGATCTTCCGTGTCAGCGGCATGCGGTAGTTTCTTGGGATCGAAACCCGGCCCGGTGTCGCGGATCGTGATGGTAATCTTGTCGGGGTCGATGTGATAGATGACCGTCACGATGCGCTCAATCTGTTTTTGATGACCCCATTCGATGGCATTGGCGCCCATCTCGCACACCGCAGTCGTCAGCTGCTTTACCTGAGTATCCGAGAGGCCGCTAAAAAGAAACAGCGAACTGAGCAAGTGATTCAACTCTTCAAGGTAGCGTGTGTCGCTCTGCAATTTGAAATGGATTTCGCCTTCGATGCCGGTTTGCTCGATCTCCTCGCGCCAGGCGAAAGCTTGCTCGACTGCCTTTTGCAGCTCGGTGGACGTAAAAGGTTTGGTGAGGTAACTGTTGGCCCCCACTTGCAGACCGTGGACCTTGTCCTCCGGGTCGGTCAGGGCGGTGATCATGATGATCGGGATCAGATTGGTGTCACGCTCCAGCTTGAGGCTTTCGCATATCGTGAAGCCGTCCACGCCGGGCAAGAGCAGGTCGAGCAAAATCAAATCGGGCTTGTTTTGACGCACCCATGACACTGCCAGCGTGCCCTCGTTGAGCAGCGTGGGATCGAAACCCCAGCGACGCAGGTGCTCGCCGAGCAGGGTGCCAGTGTCCTTTTCATCCTCGACAATCAAGGCGATGCGGCTCATTGCTTCCTTCCCGCCTGACAATGCAGGTCTTCAAGGATGGTTCATGAGTGGTGGTTATTGTTTCACCTTGAGGCCGCAGGGTCAAGCACTAAGCCGCTTGCCGTTTAGCAGAATCCAAGTCCGCCAATTAAGTGCTTGCAATTTGAATTATTTTCTTGACAACGTAGACAGTCTGTCTATAGTGGTGCATAGACACCTTGTCTCGTAAAAGGCATTCAATCATGGCGCGTGTTCTTCAAGATGTGACTGACGCCGAGTTGGCGGTCTTGCAAGAGCTTTGGAACCAAGGCTCGGCTACAGTTCGCCAGCTAATGGACGTGTTGTACCCCGAAGGCGGCCCGTCTCCGTTTGCCACGGTGCAAAAGCTTTTGGAGCGCCTCGCATCCAAAGGCTATGTGGCCCGCGTCCGCACGGGTGGCGTGCATGTGTACCGCGCCGTTGTCGGCCGCGAACAATTGGCCGGCAATTGGCTTGAAACCATGGCCGAGAAGCTCGGCGAAGAATCGTTGACGCCCCTGCTGACGCATTTGGTCGCCAGCCAGCGCCTCAGCACCAGCGAGCTTGAAGACCTGCGCAAGGTCCTGGATCAGATGTTACGAAACGCCCAGCGCAAAAACGAACGGGACTAAGGAGCCTGGCCGTGGAAACGTTGCTGCAAATCGGGTTGAGCAACGCCCTCGTGGCGACTCTCCTTGCCGTGTTCGTGGCGCTCGTGAGCCGTGTGTGCCGACGGCCTGCCGTGGTGCACACCCTTTGGCTGCTGGTGTTGTTGAAACTGGTGACGCCGTCGCCTTTGGTGTTGCCGGTGAGTCTGCCCGACCAATTGTCGCTGCTGCCTGCCACGTCTCTTGAAATTGCCGCCGACACCGAGCAGGCCAGGCCCGCATCCCACCCTGACTCGCACGGCTGGACTTGGTCCGAAACCGCGCGGGGCCTGGCCTTCACGGCGTTTGCTTGGCTGAGAGATTCCTGGGTCAGCCTGGTGTTGGCTGTCTGGCTGGCGGGCGCATTCTTGTGGCTCACTTTGACCATGGTGCGGAGTTATCGGTTTGGCCGGCTGCTGCGCTTTGGCCGGCCGGGGTCGCGGCAGCTGCAAGAACAAGCGCAAATGCTGGCTGACAATCTTGGCCTGGCGCGTTGCCCCCGCATCTGCATTTTGCCGGGCGTGCTTTCTCCCATGCTCTGGGGCATGGGTTGGCGGACATGGCTTTTGCTTCCTGCCGACCTGATCGGCCGACTGGAGCCGGAGCAATTGCGAACCTTGCTGGCCCATGAATTGGCTCACGCCCGCCGCCGTGACACGTGGGTGCGGATCATTGAGCTTGTCGTTCTCGGTCTGTACTGGTGGTTCCCGGTGGCCTGGTGGGCGCGGCGTCGCCTG
>DASRAT010000035.1:0-8564 GCA_035638015.1 Gemmataceae bacterium
ACTTCCTCGGTCAACCGAATACATCCTGGACATTCTGGCGCATCCATGCCACCATACTAAGAAATCGCTGCCTCCGCAGCTGCGCCAGTTTCACGTTATTTGAGGTGAACGGTTACAAGCATTCATTTTGCCGCAGGGGCCTAAACCACCCCCGCCGCCCTCTCAAATACCCCCTGCAAAATCGTCACCGTAAACAGCAGCCACATCGCGAAAGCCAACCCTATCGCGTGCCAAAAATAAAACCGCAACAGTGGCCAAAAACACGCCAGCCAAACGCCCAAGTGCGCCACATTCAAAAGGAAATAAACCAACACTCGTGACACCGAATAGTACCCAACCCTGCCAATTTCGAATTCCCTCATCTCCAGCCCCGAATTGGCGTCCACGAAAACTACATAGTCGTCCTGACGCTCCGCATCGGGACGAAAGTCATAATGCTGCCCGTTGTGCGTGAACTTAACCCATTCGACGCCCGCGGCGTCCCAAACGGCGTCGCTGTCCACTCTCTTGTAACGCACGCGCCCCGCCAGGCCCTTGTCCAGCTTGAAAACCTCCTGCTCGCTCGTGCGCCGCTTGGACTCAAACTGCGGCACCGGCTCGGCGATCACATCGATGCGATTGGAAAACTCCCACAAAACGCCGTAGGGAATCGCCACGCCTGTGGGCGTTGCCTCGCTGCCCCAAATGTTGAGCATCGCCCAAAACCAGAAAAAGGCCGTCAGCACTGCCGCCGCCGCCGGCGCACGCCAGAAAAAGCCGCCATTGGGTTCGGTGTACAAATAGCTTTGTAAAGACTGCGACATTAGCCACAGCACGGCCGTGAGCACAAGGAATAGGACGACCAGGACAAAGTAGAGACCCAGCACATGTGCCTCCGCCGCGGCAAAGAGGGCAATGCAAGCATTTGCGGTAGAACATAGAAGCCCCAGCCTCTCGGAGCAAGCGCTTGCCCCCGTCTCAAACCCAGGCAGCGTTTGGAGTGCGGCGACTTGTCGCCGCTTTCGATCGACTTTGACCAAATTAGTGCGCTCTAAAATAACACGTTTGAAGTGGCATCATTGAAAGTTTGTATTCAAGGCCAGATTGCAGTCGCTCGAAAGCGGCGACAGGTCGCCGCACTCCAAAGGCGCCAAGCTACCGCTTCCCAAATCTACTGCTCAACCCCTCTCCTTACACCCCCCTGAACAAACGCCCCGCGCAGAAACCGCGCTTGTGGGAATAACAGCCCTTGTTATAATCCGCCCCGCTTAGGGCCGTGCGCCGGAACGGACGGCCCGTGTAGCCGAGGCAGTCGACGCCTCGCCAAGTATTGCGGAGAAGGGGTTTCATGGTAGCGACATTGTGCCTGCTGGCCTGCGCATTTGTGGCTGGCCAGGTAAATGACTGGCAGTTGCAACCGCAATTGGCACGCGGCCAGGAATTGGTCTATTCGGGTTCCTTCACCGAGGAGCCGCTAGGCCAGGGCGTGCTGTTCATTCCCCGCGCCTATAAAGTCGATACCAGCGTCTTCGTGCTCGAAGCCACCGCCGCCAAGTTCGACCTGGCGATTCTCACGGTCGTCACCGCCAAAACAGGCAAGACCACGGCCGATTCCAACAAAACAAGCGCAGTGCCGTCATCAGTCCGGCTGGAGCTAGTGCCGCTGGACCGGCAGGGCAAGCTGCGGCCGCCCACGCCTGCCAACCTGGCTTCGCCACTTGACGGGCCGCCGACCATTGAATGCGGCTGCTTTGTCGAGTTGCCCAAGAAACGTCTGGCTGCCAACGATTGGTGGGAAGTCAACGAAGAAGGCCGCACGCCGCGCGCCTGGCGCGTGGAAGGCAGTGAGAAACTAAACAACGTCATGTGCGTCAAGCTTGTCGGCATGCAGCAATCGGACGACTGGGACGCGCCGCGTGCAGACCGTTCGGCCTGGCAACGCCGCGACACGGTGTGGATTTCGCCGTTCGGTTTGACTTGCAAATACGAGCGCGTCATCGAACGCCGCGACGCGGCACGGACGACGCCGACGCACCGCTCCACGCTGCTGTGCGAACTCGACGGTCAGCCCACATACCCCGGCAAAGCCTTCGACGACCGCGTCAACACCATCAAACATGCCCGCAAATTCTTCGAGGAAGCCGACGGCTTGCTGCGCGAGCCCGAACAACACAAACCGCAGCTGGAAGGAATGCTCCGGAAAATCAAGCTTTATACCGACGCGGAGCCGCCGACGCCGCCCTATAGCAAAGCGATTCTCCAGGTCCAAAAACGGGTCGAGGCCGGCCTGCGCGGCGACACGGTGCCCGATCCGCAAGCCGACCCTGGGCCGTTTGCCGTCAATCATGCCGCCGTGGGCAAGCAAGTGCCGGATTTCGTTTGCACCGATTTGCTGACCCGGCAAACGCAGCGGTTGCAGCGCTTGCTCGGCAAACCGGTGGTCATCATTTTTTACGATCCCGCCAGTGAAATCAGTCTGCATGCGCTGCGGCTGGGCCAAACGCTGGTACAGCGTTATCCGCAAGGCGTCAGCATCATGGCGATGGCGGTGACGGCCGATCCCGAGCTGGCGCAAAAGCAACACAAGGAGATGAATCTTCCCTTCACGATTCTCGACGGCAACGGTCTGGTGCAGTTTTTCGGCGTCGAGTATTTGCCACGGATCGTCGTACTGGACGGCCAGGGCGTTGTGCGCCTGGCCAACACCGGATGGGGCGCGCACATCCCCGGCGAGGTCCAAACTCACGTGCAAAAGTGGCAACCGCGGTAAATTCGCGCGTTCGCCGGATCACACGCGCCCATCCACTTTATGCAGGCCGTAAAGCCGGTGCAATCCAACGTAGGAATCGCAACGGAAATGCCGGCCAGCGCTTGCCCAGGAGGTTGTCTCGCCGTTACCATGCACTGCGGAGTTGTCTTCCGGCCAACCCAAGCGGGTCGGAGGTGCCAATTATGACGGAATATCAGATACAGCCGAATACTCGGCGTTGCGCGATCACAGGCCGTGAATTGCATCCTGGCGAGCGCTACTTCACCGCCTTGTCGGATGCCGCGGGCCAGTTTGTGCGGCAGGATTATTGCGTGGAGGCCTGGAAAGGGCCGCCGGAAGGCGCTTTCTCCTTCTGGGCGGGCAAAGTTCCTACCGACGCTGCCGACCGCAAGCCGCGCGTGGACGACGAGATGCTCCTGGAGTGTTTTGAACGGCTGGACGGCCAGACCGAGCCGAACCGCTTGAGCTTTCGCTACGTGGTGGCCTTGCTGCTGATGCGACGCAAGCGGTTGAAGTTCGAGGAAGCCGTGACCAAAGGCAACCATGAAGTGTTGACGCTGCGATGTGTGCGAACCGAAACGAAACATGAGGTGGTCAATCCCGGCATGTCGGAAACGGAGATGACGGCGGTTCAAGAGGAAGTGTTCAAAGTATTGGGTTGGAGTTAAGCCCTTGCCCTTCCCGCTCGCGGCTTAGCCCATGAAGAGGTAACCCATGCGAAAGACCCAGGCCCTACTTGGAATTGCTCTGCTGATCGGCGCGGCCGGCTGCCCGCCGGATGGCGGCCGTTTCAACCTGATTCGCCCCAGCGGCGGCGGAGGGGGACCTGGCCCCACGTCCACCGAGGTGCCCACTAAGGACGCGCTGGTGTCGTATCTTAACGCGCTGTCCGCCAATAATCCGGGCATTCAATCAGACGACATTTCGCTGACCTGTTACATGGACAGCGCTATCGGCATCCCCGTCGGTGGCAAAATTCGCGCCCAAGGCCCACGCAACTTTCGCATGAGTGCCGATAACCCAATTACCAGAGACCGCGAAGTGGACCTTGGCTCCAACGACAAAGAATTCTGGTATTGGATCCGCCAAAGCGGCGATCCTCAGGTGTTCTGCTCCTATCAGGCCCTGGAACAGGGCCAGGTCAAGAAGATGCCGTTCCCCTTCCAGCCCGATTGGGTGCTGGAGGCGATGGCCATGGGCAATTACGGCCCGGCCGAAAAATATGAGTTGGCAGTCGAGAAGGAACAGCTGAAGCTGATCGAGCGAACCAAATCGCCCCAGGGCCTGCCGGTCAAAAAAATTATTGTCTTTAACCGTGCCAAGGCGAACACCAATCCCCCGTCCAGCTGTCAGCCGCAGATTACCGATTTCTTGCTAGTGGAGGAAGCGAACAATAAATTGATTTGCTCCGCCCACATCACGCGCCGGCAGATCATTGGTAAAACGGAAATACCCCGTGAGATGGAGTTGCGTTGGCCGGAAGCGAAGCTCAAATTGATTTTGCACCTTGATCACATCACGCTCAACACCGCCCAACGGCCGATACAGCCCCAAGTTTACGTGCGCACACAAATGAAAGGTATTGGTTCTTTTGACATGGCCACGGGCCGTATGGAAGGCGTGCAACAAGCGGGCGGTCCCAAGTGACCGCCTCATTAAGCGGCCCCGGCCAGATTGTTGAGCAAACAAAAAACCGTGAGCATTTTGCTCACGGTTTTTTGTTTCCATAACTAATTGAGCTTTCTGAGGTTAGGACTCGGCATTCAACGAGCTCCACCTTGGCAGTCAGACAAATGTTGATTAAAAAGTACACATTCATAAAATGAATGTGGTAACTGAGGCCCGATCGCGAGGCTGCCATGAAAATCACCGCCCAGGAAGAATACGGCTTGCGTTGCCTGCTCAAGGTGGCCGGCACGCCCGATGGCAGTTCGTTGACATTGCCGGAGATCGCGGCGGCGGAAGGATTGTCAGTGCCCTACGCGGCGAAACTGTTGTCTGTGCTGCGTCATGCCGGTTTTCTGGATAGCGTCCGCGGCCGAGCGGGAGGTTACAAGCTGGCTTTGCCGCCCGAGCAGATCGGCTTGGGGTCTTTGCTTTTGGCTCTGGGGGAGCCGCTGTTCGACGAGCCGAGCTATTGCGAAAAGCACGCGGGCACCGCCGACGGCGTCAGCAGCTGCGTCCATCTGGGCGGCTGTTCGCTGCGAGCGCTTTGGCATACGCTCGAACAATGGATGCGGCACAGTCTTGATCAGATAACGTTGGCCGATTTGATGCAAACGGAATTCAGCCTCGCCGAGCTATTGCGGATCAAGCTCGGCGGCACCGGCCCCATCGAATCGCTGCCCGCTTTGTTGACCTTGAACCCGATGCCGGCACTGGCGTCGGTGGAGTGATAAATCATGAGTACCGCCACAACCGAAATCCAGCAGCTGGCCAATCGCGAATACAAGTACGGCTTCGTCACCGATGTCGAGAGCGACACCATTCCTCGCGGCATTAATGAGGATGTCGTCCGCGCCATCTCGGCGAAAAAAGGCGAGCCGGCCGAACTCTTGGCATGGCGTCTGAAAGCCTTCCGCCATTGGAAAACGATGGAGGAACCGCGCTGGTGGCCCAATTTGAAGTTCCCGGCCATCAATTACCAGGACATCGTCTACTACTCGGCGCCCAAGCAAAAGAAGAAGCTCAACAGCCTTGACGAGCTTGATCCCGAGATGCGCCGCACCTTCGAAAAGCTGGGCATTTCGCTGGACGAACAAAAACGCCTCAGCGGCGTGGCTGTCGATGCGGTCTTTGACAGCGTCTCGGTTGCGACCACTTTCAAGGAAAAACTCGGCGAGCTCGGCATCATCTTTTCTTCTTTCTCGGAAGCGGTGCAACACCATCCTGAGTTGGTGCTGAAATATCTCGGCTCCGTGGTGCCTTACAACGACAATTACTTCGCGGCCCTGAACTCGGCGGTCTTCAGCGACGGCTCGTTTTGCTACATCCCCAAGGGCGTGCGCTGCCCGATGGAGCTTTCGACTTATTTCCGCATCAACGCGGCCAATACCGGTCAATTTGAGCGCACGCTGATCGTCGCCGAAGAAGGGGCCTACGTCAGCTATTTGGAAGGCTGCACCGCGCCGATGCGCGACGAGAACCAGCTGCACGCCGCCGTTGTGGAGTTGGTCGCACTCGGCACCGGCTCGCAAATCAAGTATTCCACCGTGCAAAACTGGTATCCCGGAGACAAACAAGGCCGCGGCGGCATTTACAACTTCGTCACCAAGCGCGGCGCCTGCCGTGGCCGCGACTCGAAAATCTCTTGGACCCAGGTCGAAACCGGGTCCGCGATCACCTGGAAATATCCCAGCGTGATACTCCAGGGCGACAATTCCGTCGGCGAGTTCTATTCGGTGGCGCTGACCAACCACAAGCAACAAGCCGACACCGGCACCAAGATGATCCACATTGGCAAGAACACACGCAGCACCATCGTGTCCAAAGGTATTTCGGCAGGTAACGGACAGAACACCTATCGCGGCCAGGTCAAAGTACTGAAAAACGCGGAAAACGCCCGCAATTATTCGCAATGCGATTCGCTCCTGCTCGGCGACCGCTGTGGGGCGCACACGTTTCCGTACATCGAGGTCCGCAACACGACCGCCCAGGTCGAACATGAAGCGTCCACATCGAAGATCGGCGAAGACCAAATCTTCTATTGCAAGCAACGCGGCCTTTCGACGGAAGACGCAATCAACATGATTGTGAATGGGTTCTGCAAGGAAGTGTTTCGGGAGTTGCCGATGGAGTTCGCGGTGGAGGCGCAGAAGTTGTTGGGAGTGAGTTTGGAGGGGAGTGTGGGGTAATGCCACTGCTTAATGCCGCTCCGCCATGGCAACCGGCCCGAAGTGAATACGTAGTGCTATTGCACGGTTGTACGGCCAGTGACAAATCCAATATCGAGAAAGGAATTTCATTGGCACATTGCGCCGTTGACACGGGTTTTGGTCAAGGCTTTTACACGACGACAGTTAAACGCCAGGCACGGCATTGGGCTTGGATCCGTTTTTATGAGTGGCAGAAAAGCAATCCCGGTCTCACCGGGAACCAGCCAGTCGTATTGCAGTTTCGCATGCGGCGCTTTGCGAAAACGTCATCGGCCAAGAAATCGCCGGCAGTTTTTGAACGGAGTCTGGACAAACTCTTGTCGTTGGCTTTTGTTACAGGCAGTTACGACAACGAAGACTATTGGAGCCTTGTCCAGCATTGCCGACAAAGCACACCTGCCACGGTTTACAATCATGCCCGTCTTCCCGGCGCGTGGTATGACGTGGTTTTAGGACCTGTGGCCGCATTCTGGCAGCAACGAGTTGCAATGCAGGACGCGGACCAATTCAGTTTTCATACAAAGGCGGGAATTGACATCTTGGATGCGTTGATTCAGCAAGGCTTGAAATCAGGGCCGAATGGAGATCCAGACTACTACACGTGGTTTCCAGTGCCTTGAGGAGGGTTTAATGTTGCCAAGACCTATGATTGAAGATTTTTGGGACCGAGTGTCCAACATAGCAAATAAAAGTTGTCGACTTAGCGACCAGAAAATGCGGTCAGCAGTTGAACGATTCAGAGCGGAAATTGAGCCTAATGTGGGTGAGATGATCTATCACGAAAATGCGGACAAAGTTGCTGAAACCCTCGTTAATGCTGTAAAGCACGGTGAGTATCAGGATATTGAACGCAAAGGTGCGTAAAAGCCGGCCCATATTTGAAGGGCTTATTCCCATAGGATGCAAAATGCTAACCATCAAAAACCTCCACGCCCGCGTCGAAGACAAAGAAATCCTCCGCGGCATCAATCTGACCATTAACGCCGGCGAGGTCCACGCCATCATGGGCCCCAATGGCTCTGGCAAAAGTACGCTCGCCGGCGTTCTCGCCGGCCGCGAGGCCTACGAAGTGACCCAGGGCACTGTGCAGTTCGAGGGCAAGGACCTCCTCGACATGGACCCCGAGGAGCGCGCCCGTGAAGGCGTCTTTCTCGCGTTTCAATATCCCGTCGAGATTCCGGGCGTCAGCAACAATTATTTTCTGCGGGCCGCCCTCAACGCCATCCGCAAGCATCGCGGCCAACCCGAATGCGACGCGCCAACCTTCCTCAAGCTGGTCAAGGAGAAAATCAAGATTCTCCACATCGACCAGGATTTGCTCAAACGCCCGGTGAACGAAGGTTTCTCCGGCGGCGAGAAAAAGCGCAACGAGATTTTTCAAATGGCGGTGCTGGAGCCGAAGCTGTGCATACTCGATGAAACCGACTCGGGATTGGACATCGACGCCCTGCGTGTGGTAGCCGATGGCGTGAACGCTCTCCGCGCCAAGGACCGCGGCATTTTGGTCATCACGCATTACCAGCGGCTTCTGAATTACATCGTCCCGGACAAGGTGCACGTGTTGTCGCACGGCAAAATCGCGGTTTCCGGCGGCAAGGAACTGGCGCTCGATTTGGAAAACCGCGGTTACGAGTGGATCAAAGAGGCCGGTCAATTGCAGCCCGCATGAGCCGCTTGCGGCTTAGCATCGGAGACCCGAAACAATCATGATCGACGTAATGGACGCCAAAGACCTGTTCCTGTCGCATTACACCGCGCTCGAAAAAAAACGCGGCGACGATGACGGTTTGCACACCTTAAGATCCGCCGCGATGGATCGCTTTGCCGAACTCGGCTTGCCCACGCCGCGCGACGAGGAATGGCGCTTTACGCCACTCGCCAATCTCGCGGAAGTTCCATTTCAGCCGGCGACCACGGCTGATTTGACAATGGATGATTTG
>DASRAT010000036.1:0-6787 GCA_035638015.1 Gemmataceae bacterium
CTACGGCCCGGTGACCGACAACGCCCAGTCCGTCTTCGAGCTGGCCCAGACCGAGCACATCCCCGGCATCAAGGAAGAAATCAAACGCGACTTCGGTTTCGATCCTGATTTCGAGCGCGGCAAGCATTACCTGGAAGCCAACGACTCGGCCGGCAACACCTTCAAGGCAACCGCCAAGCCGGTGCTGATCGGCACCGCCGTTGTGGGCGCCACGACCATGATTTTCTCCATCATTTTACTCCTGGGCAAAGCCGACATGTTGCAACTGAACCTCACCGACGCCCCGGTGTTGCTCGGTTTCATGTGCGGTGGGGCCGTGGTCTTCTGGTTCTCCGGCGCTTCGATGCAAGCCGTGACCACCGGGGCTTACCGGGCTGTCGAGTACATCAAGAAAAACATGAACCTCGACAAGAAGGAAGCCGATATCAACGATTCCAAGACGGTGGTCCGCATCTGCACGGAGTACGCCCAGAGCGGCATGTGGAACATTTTCATTGCCTTAATGACGATCACGCTCGCCTTCGCCTTCTTTGATCCGAACTTTTTCGTGGCTTACCTGATCTCCATCGCCGTCTTCGGCCTGTTCCAGGCCATCTACATGGCCAACGCCGGCGGCGCCTGGGACAACGCCAAGAAGCTGGTCGAAGTCGATTTCAAGGAGAAGGGAACCGACGTCCACGCGGCGACCGTAGTGGGCGACACGGTGGGCGATCCGTTCAAGGACACCACTTCGGTGGCTCTCAATCCGATTATCAAGTTCTCGACGTTGTTTGGTTTGCTGGCCGTGGAAATCGCGGTGGAAATCAAAACCGCCGCCAAGCACAGCAGCAGCGTCTGGGATTACACGGCGTATGTCGGCGTGGTCATGCTGGCCATTGCACTCATCTTCGTGTGGCGGTCCTTTTACATGATGCGGATTCCGAAAGACGCGCCGACGACGCCGGGGCATTAACGTTAGCCGTGACGCGCAGCGGGGCGCGAGGCGTGTGTACCGCACTCCGTTGTGCGTTGGTAATGCTGTTGGTATGATTCACCTATTGCGGGGAATCACACATATGTACAGACCTGAAGACATTCAAGAACGATTGCGTCAAAAGCCGTTTGAGCCTTTGAGGATAATCTGCAGCGAAGGCTTACGTTACGACATTTACCATCCGGACTTGGTTCTTGTGGGAACGCGAGATATTATGATTGGTTTTCCTAAACCAAGCAAGCCGACCATCTATGATCAACTGACGCGCGTGGCCTTGGTGCACATTGTGGCCCTCGAAAACATTCCCGCCAAGTCCAGCACGTCAAAGAATGGCGAGAATTGAAAGCCACGCTGAGCGGTCAACATACCGCTTCAGCGTGCGGCGCGGTAGTCGCCTCGCCTCCGGACGTGCCACTTGCATCAACCATGCGGCGGTCGCTCTCGCCCCCGTGCGGCCGTGGCCCCTGCCGCCAAGATAATGCCCAAAAACAATAGCATTACCGCCAGCAAGTTCAGATAGGCGGTCAGCGGAGTGCAAAAATCCCTGATTTCGTTGTAATACATATTGCATTGCTGAGCTTACTGACCTGCGTCGTCATTTAGGCCCGGCCTGCACTTGTGGGTTGCCCGCCGCAGCGGGCGTCATGTGCACAATCTTCGGCCAGGCCTTGGTAACGTCGAAGTGAACGTCGTTTTCCGGGTCGTGGCATTTCATGCACGAGTCGCTGATCTTGTTTATGCGTAGTTGATGAGCCGCAGGTGTTTCTGGTGGGGCGCCCGGGGCGGCGCGGAATTTGTTTGGATTCAATGCCACGCGCATATCCTTGTCCTTGGGCCTGGCGACATGTAAGCTGGCCGGCCCATGGCAACTTTCGCAGCCGACATCGGTGAGGAACTTGGTGTTGTTTTCGTTCTCGAAACCCGTGTTGTAACTAAAGCCGACAGTGTGGCACACGATGCACTCCCCATCGTGTTGGCGCAGCGACGGGTTTTTGGCGTCCACCAGCGTCTTGTAGGCATGCGAATGGTTGGAGCCTTGCCACACCTTATAGGCGTCCTCATGACACATCTTGCACTTGGCAGAGCCAACATATTCGGCGCCGGGAAAGTTGACCTGCACAGGATGCTTGGTTTGCTTGTATTTCGCCAGGTAATTGCCGTTTTTCAAATCCAACGTGTAGTCTTCCTGCAGCCCCATCACCGGATTGCTCTTCTCCTGGCCCTTGGGCGTTTCAAACTCAGGGCCGACGCAAACCATCTGGTACTTCAGCTGAAACGGTCCTTTTGGGTTAGGCCGGAATGCGCCCACGACGCCGACGTATTTGCCCTTGTGGCCCACTTCCACGATCATGGTGTGCTCATTAACAATAATTGGCTGCGCCGGCGGTTCGGGATTGCCGCTCACGCAAAGGATCACGTCGATCAGCGGGAATTTCGGGTTCTGTTGGTTTTGGGCAACAACATGGTCCGCCAGAGCCTTTGCTTCTTTGGTATTGCCCTGGTATAAGAGCACGAAAAGCTCCGCGCCTTTTGCCTTCAAGCCATTGAGTGACCTGAACAGAACCGCTGCTGTGTTGTTGTCAAATTTGACGCCGGGATCGATGGGCGCCTTGGTATTGGGGTCGATTTCGACGCTCCAGGCAGTCAGGCCGAACACGCCGACTTTCGGACCGGCGTGCTTGGCGGCAATATCCAATTCGCTCACCATTCCAATGGGTTTCTGGTTCGGCGCGAATTCGAGAAGATTAGCTGACACCACGCGCGGCGTCGGGTTGTTGAGGGCATAAAGGGCCAACGCCGTGCCCAGGGGCATGCGCATTTCGTACTCGCCGAAATTCACGGCGGTGTAGCCCATGGCATCCAGCGACTTCATGGCGTATTCGTATTTCAGCGTTCCCTGGATGTTGGACAAACCGCTGGGACCCGCCTTTTGATTGAGGTCGCCCAGATCGACGGCGACAATGGGCCAACCGCGCTGGCGGAGGGCCTGGATGAGGTTGTAGCGCCGAGCAAGGCCGCCATATTGCGGGCTGCTACAACCGCAGGGTTGCAAATAACCGTGCTGCTCGCCGCTGAGCAGGATCGCTACCTCAGGCCGGCCCCAACCCTGGAATTGACCGGGTTTATTGAGCGGGTCCGCGGCAACGGGCTGAGTGGTTGAAATATATTGCTGGGCAAAGCTATCGCGGCATACGTTGGCGAACAATCCAGACGCCAGACCAAAGGCGACAAGTCCGGCCGACACGGCAACACCGATCAGGGCGGCGGCAACGACGTTTTGGCCGCGAACTGGTTCAAGGGTTGCCGCGGGGCCAAAAGGTGCGTGCGTGTCTCGATCCATGAAGAATTCTCCTTGTGAGGCCCCAATTACCCCCTTGCCGGCGCTTTGGGCAAGGATTGGCGATTATCGTGCCCCTGTTTTGCCATTTTTGGGTCGCTCCTGTCAATGGCTTCCCACCGTGGCGGCAATGGCGATGCGCACAATCCGCTTCACGGGCGGCGCCGAGCCAACGCCGGGCAACTCACATTCCAGGGTTAAATGGCTGTTTTCAGGCAAAGCGTAACCCTGGCCGTCGGGGTCCGGCTTGATCGCCACGTCCATTTCCCATTGGGTTTTATCGCCCTCCACCTTGACTTCCTTGAGCGTAACACTGGGCGCGAACCAGCTCGGGTCGCAATCGACGTAGGTGAGTTTTACGCCCTTGACCTTGGAGAAAAGCGTGACCTTCTTGTTTGCCCCCAGCTTCACTTTGATGGCCTTGAAGTCAATGCGGCCGCCTTCTTCCTGGGGGCTGAGATAGACGGGGCCGCCAACATGAGCACGCAACATGGGAATGGGCAGCGACCCCTCGATGGGTCGGCCGTTGCTGGTTATCGTCAAAGGCACTGGCTTGGCGAAGTAACCCATGTCCAGCTGAGCGCCGTCACGTTGCTCGTACAAAGTCACTGTGACCTTGAAGGCGGTGCGAACCCGCGTCATGATCTTTTCGACCTCGCGCAACCGCTTTTGCTCGGCGGCGCAGGCCTTGGCATCGAGTTTTTCGATCACCACCTTGATTCTGGGATCTTCGCTGGCCGACTTGACGTCGATGTCGCTGGTAGCCGACCAACACACGAAGCCCTCCGTGTGCTCACCCTGGGGTTGGAGGCTTCCGAAATCGATGCGTGTGTCCTCGAACTGGACTGCGCGAACGTAATTGACGCGAACCGCCAAGCGGGAAACGGTGGGATAGCGGTTGCTTCCCGCCGGTCGCCCCCAGGCCTTGGCGATCAGCCATAACGGCTCCGGCTCGGTTTTGGTGCCACGCCAGGTAATACGCAGCAAACCGGCGCCCTGGGGGGGAACGGTAATCAATTTCTTCAAGTCTTTGTCCGGTTCCAGCGCCTGCCATTTCAGGTCGGGCTTGGCTTGCTTGGTCTTCTCATAATCTTCACGTTGACTGCCCTGGAACAAGCAAACCTCGACGCCTGAGCAGGCACAATTGATTTCCAGTACACCGAGTTCCGCAGCCGCTTCGCTGGTATTTGTGAACGGAAAATCATAATGACCGCCCGTGCCCAGTTCGTATTCGGGGTCGTAGCCTTTGTTAGCGTCGTCACCGGGAAAAAACTGGGCCAGGACATCACCGCGTGCCGCCAGGCCTTCGAAGCGAATGGGATCGACCACTGCCGTGTTGGCTTTGTCTGTTGAGCGATTGCGGCCCGAACTGGGCAGGTATTGCGCGACCCAGGCGATGAATGCAATGCCGCCCAGCAGTATGCCGGCCGGCAGCACGATGCGTGTCAAAACATTGAAGGGTCGCTTGACTGGTGCTGGTGGTTTGGCCCCATGCTGGGCCAGCGGGCCAGTTGTCTCGTCGGCGAATAAGGATTGCGGCGGCGCAGCGCCGGCGGCAATGTCGTGGTTGTGCGTATTATCCATGAGGGAGCATCCTGTCGAAGGCAACAATCGGCCACTATTTTATACGGTTTGCAAGTGCTTGGCGTTCATTGTGGCACAAGCGGTCCGCTTGTGCTACATTGCCAGGCCTCATTGTTTTAGGCATTCATTTGGTCCTCACCCGCCAATGGATACGATCAATCTGGCCTTGCAATACCATCAAGCCGGGCAATTGCGCCAGGCCGAGCAGCTTTATCTCGACATCCTCCAGGCCGAACCGCGCCATGCTGATGCCTTGCACTTCTTGGGCCTGTGCCAGTATCAAACAGGGCGTTTGGAGCAGGCCGGGGAATCGATGAGGCAGTCGTTAGATCTGAAACCGGGCGCCGTCGGTTTTCGTTGCAATCTCGGGCTGGTGTACCAGGCGCTGGGCAAAACTCAAGAAGCCATTGCCACCTATGAAGAGGTCCTTCGTCTGGACCCGCAATCGGCGGAAGCGCATGGCGTTCTATGCAATTTACTCAGACCCCTGGGCCAGCTTGAAAACGCAGTGGCGCATGGCCGCGAGGCCGTCCGACTGCAACCCGATTTCGCCGGCGCTCACAATAACCTGGCTCTGGCTTACCGGGAGCAGTACAAGCTCGACGAGGCAGTCGCACACTACCGTGAAGCCATCCGGATCGATCCCGGCTATGCGGCGGCCCACCGCAACCTGGGGCAAGCGCTTGCCGCCCAGGACAACCTCGCGGAAGCCGAGATACACTGCCGAATGGCATTGCAGTTCAATCCCCATTTCCCGGAGGCCCACAACAGCCTTGGCAATATATTGCAAAGCCTGGGTAAAGTGGCAGAGGCGGTGACGCACATTCGCCAGGCCCTGCTGCTCAAGCCCGATTTCGCCGAGGCCCACAATAACCTGGGCAACGCCCTGCTGCGCCTGGAGAAAAGGGACGAGGCCGAAGCTCATTACCTGGAGGCCCAGCGGTTGCGGCCCGAGTATGACGAGGTTTTCAACAACCTTGGCGCCTTGATGCTCAGCACGGACAGAATCGACGAGGGACTGGCCAATTTCGAGCAAGCATTGCGGCTCAACCCCGATTACGTGGAGGCGCACTGGAACCGTTCCCTGGGGTGGCTCCTACACGGCGATTTCGAGCGCGGCTGGACGGAATACGAATGGCGCTGGCAACGGCCCGATTTCAAGTGGCGCAATTTGCCGCAGCCGCTCTGGGATGGGTCTAACTTTGCCGGCAAAACCTTGCTTATCCAAACGGAGCAGGGCCTGGGCGATACCATCCATTTCATTCGCTATGCTCCGCTGGTGAAAGCACGCGGTGGCACCGTCATCGTTCAGTGCCAACTGGCGCTCTTGAAGTTATTGGGCGGCATGGAGGGCGTCGACCAGCTGGCACCTCTTGGCTCACCGTTGCCGCCGTTTGACTTGCAGGTGCAGCTGCTCAGTTTGCCTCGTATCTTTCACACCTCGGAGGACAACATTCCACGGGCGGTCCCGTACCTGCACGCAGATTCTGCCTTGGTGGAAAAGTGGCGAGAGTGTAGGGTGGGTGGAGTCTTCGAAACCCACCAAATCGCCAAGGTGGGTTCCGAATACTCCACCCACCCTACCGCTCGCCACCCGCCACTTTTGATTGGCATCGCCTGGCAAGGCAATCCTACCCAATCCACCGATCGGCGACGGTCCATGCCGCTGCGCTGCTTTGCACCCTTGGCCAAGCTGCCTGGCATTCAGCTTGTCAGCCTGCAAAAAGGGTTTGGTGTGGAGCAAATCCAAGCCGTGGCGAATGACTTTTCAGTCGTCGACCTTGGCAGCCAGCTGGATGAAACGTCCGGCGCCTTCATGGATACGGCCGCGATCATGAAGAATTTGGATCTGGTGATCTCCTCCGACACCGCCGTGCCGCATTTGGCCGGCG
>DASRAT010000037.1:0-2587 GCA_035638015.1 Gemmataceae bacterium
TCGCGACCAGGCGTTCAAAGCAGCCGACGAATCTCAGGATTTCGGCCAGCTATTCCTTGGCTTCAGCATTTTCCTTGTGGTCGCAGCGTTGTTGCTCATGGCGCTCCTGTTTCAATTCGGCCTGGAGCAGCGCGCGGCCGAAGTGGGCACGTTGCTCGCCCTGGGTTTCACAATCAAGCAAGTCCGGCGTTTGTTATTGCTTGAAGGCGCGGCACTGGCCCTGTTAGGCGGGATCATCGGTGCAGTTGGAGGAATTGGTTATGCGAAGGCAATGTTGTGGGCATTGGCCACTGTTTGGCGCAATGCAGTCGGAAGTTTTGCACTCGGTTTTCACGTCACCGCGCAAACACTCATAATCGGCATCTGTGCCAGCACCATCGTGGCAGTTCTCACCATTTGGCTGACCTTGCGTGGTCTTGCCAAGCGGACCGCAACGCAACTTCTGTCCGGGAATATGGATCTGCCGACGGTCACCAAAAAGCGCGAAGCGTCTTGGAGTGCGGCTGTGCTCTGCCGCTTTCGATCGTTCTGGATTGCCCTCCTCTGCGGACTGGCTGCTATCGGCTTTGTAGTTTGGTCTTTTCTAAAAGGCGGCGGGGACGCCGGTGCATTTTTTGGAGCCGGCTCATTGTTGCTGCTATCTGGCCTCGCTGTCACTGCCCTTTGGCTAAAGACATTATCGAACACAACCGGCCGATTAACTCTTGGCGGACTCGGCGTGCGCGATTCCGCCCGCCGAAGCAAACGCAGCCTTGCCACCATCGCCCTGCTCGCAAGCGGATGTTTTGTGATCGTGGCGATTGGCGTCTTCCGCCTGGATGCGAACCAGGATGCGATAAAACGACCGTCGGGAACAGGCGGGTTTGCGCTAATCGGAGAATCAACGATGCCCATCGTTCAGGATTTGAATACCAAAGCCGGGCAGGAATTTTTCGGTCTGGGCGAAAAGGATCTTGAGGGCGTCCATTTCGTGCCCTTTCGGGTAAGGGAAGGCGATGAGGCAAGTTGTTTGAATTTGAATCGGGCACAGACGCCCCGCGTGTTGGGAGTGAAACCAGAGTTGCTGGATGGAAGGTTCACCTTCGACAAACTCGAAAAAGGTGCCAGCCGCTCAACCGGATGGGACCTGCTCCGTAGCAGCCGACGTAAGGAGGCTCTGAATAAAAATGAGGAAATTCCCGCCATCGGCGATGCGAATTCCATCGAATGGGCCATGGGAAAAAAAATCGGCGACACCATTGATTACACCGACGAGCAAGGCCGGCCGTTCAAGCTCAGGATCGTTGGCGCGGTGGCGAATTCCATTCTCCAAGGCAGCCTCATCATTGACGAAGCCGAGTTTCTGAAACGATTTCCCAGCGAAAGCGGCTACCGAATGTTCCTGATCGATGCACCGTCTAATTCAGTGTCGCAAGTCTCCGCCACCCTTTCACGCGCCTTGCAGGACGTCGGCCTGCAAGTCACTCCCGCCGCACAACGATTGAACGCCTTTAACGCGGTCCAAAACACCTATCTTGGCACCTTCCAGGTTCTCGGTGGCCTGGGACTGTTGCTCGGCTGCGCCGGTCTTGGCGTCGTCGTGCTGCGCAATGTCCTTGAGCGCCGCAGCGAACTCGGTCTGATGCTCGCAATGGGATTTCACCGTTCCGAGTTGCAAAAGCTACTCTTGACCGAACACGGCGCACTGCTGGCGATCGGCTTGGCCATCGGCATTGTTTCCGCCGCCGTGGCAGTTTTGCCCGCACTGCTTTCGCCCGGAAGACAGTTGCCGTATCTTTCGCTGGCAGCAACCCTCGCTGCCGTGCTGTTTAATGGAGTGCTCTGGACATGGCTGGCAACCAGATATGCGTTGCGAGGCGATTTAATGAAAGCGCTGCGAAATGAATAGAGACCTGCTACGCAAGCCAGTCTGCCTCTCATTAACACCCACATTCATGTGGGTGGGACGGTCGCCAAGAACATTCCAACTGTTTGAACAGTTTCTTTCACGCACCAGACAAACCACAACCGCTTACGTGAGTGAATCGAAAATGGGAAAGTCAAAACCGCATCCGCGCCTTATAAACACTATCGCCGTGTGCATTACGACTCTGAGCTTCGCTCTATGCGCCGCCGCCCAAACCAATGTCGTTTACCAAAACGATTTCGAGAAAGCCGAGGTGGGGAAAGTCCCGGAAGATTTTTTGGTCCTCGACGGCGGCTTCGCGGTGAAGCAGGAAGGGACCAACAAGTTTTTGGAACTGCCCGGCTCGCCCTTGGAGAGCTATGGCGTCCAGTTCGGTCCCGCGGAAGTTTCGGATTTAGCCGTCACTGCCCGCATCAATGCCACAGCCAAAGGCCGGCGGTTCCCGACTTTTGGCGTCGGCTTGAATGGCGTCGCGGGTTACAAACTCCAACTCTCCCCTTCCAAAAAAATGCTCGAGCTTTACAAAGAACAAACGCTCCAAAGCACCTTCCCCTGCGAATGGAAATCGGGCAATTGGACGCATTTCCGCTTGCAGGTTCGCAAGGTAAAGGAGCGAGAGTGGCGCGTGGAGGGCAAGGTGTGGATGGAAGGCACGAAAGAGCCGGAGGAATGGATGGTTAC
>DASRAT010000038.1:0-2278 GCA_035638015.1 Gemmataceae bacterium
GCGTCGGCCAGCGCCGCCAGTGAACCGTCGGCCGCGAAGACGAAGGACTTGAACCGCAGGGATTGAGCCTGCTTGGACGGCATGGGCCTCAGCGTTGGGCCGGCAGTCCAGGCCGGGAGCTTCCAGGTGACAATGGATCCATCGTCGTCCAGACCGCACACGTGGCTGCCGGTAGGAGCCAGGCGAACGCTTTCCAACTTGACCGACTCTGGCAGCCGATAGCGAGTGGTGCCCAGCCGCCGTACGGCGCCCGCTGGAAGCGGATCGCCAACAATAGCAGGCTCCGGCGTCTTGGGGAATGGCTTCGGGCTGGCCGGCGCCTGGCGCGGCACCGTGACCTGCGGCTTTACGGCCGCGCCGCGCAGGCCGGTCTCCCAGACCAGCACCGAGTCGCGGCGTGTCCCACCGGCAAGAAGGCTGCCGTCGGGCGAGTAGATCAGGGAATGAACGTCGCCGTATTGGTCCGAATGAACGACGCATGCCAGTTTGGCGGTGGGGGTGTCATAAAGGTAGACCTTGCGCTGACCCGCATCCTCCGCCATGGCACATGCAAGCTGTTGGCCATCGTGAGAAAAGGCCAGGGCTTGGACCTCTCCGCTGAGTTTCGTCAACTCAACCACATCCTGTTCGTCCTTGCCCTTTGCCGACACCGCGCGGCGCAAGACCACCTTCTTTTGCAGGTTCATGTACGCCAGCCATTGCCCGTCTGCCGAGAGCGCCGCCGTGGTCTCAGCGCTGACGTCACTTTTCCATGCGCGGACTGCCGCCTTGCTTTCCCGGTCCCAGACAAAAACCCTGGCGGGCTCCTTGGCCTCGGCCGGATTCGTTTTGCCGTCAGCGGGCGGAGCGTTCTTGAAGGTGGACAGGGCGAAATAGCGACCTTCGTCGGCGACCGCCAGCAATCGCGCTTCCTCGCCAGGGTTGAGTTGGAAACTGAAATGTCCCGTTTCCAGGCCAGTGTCCTTCTCCCAAACGCGCACCGTATCTTGGAGAAGCGACGCCACGCGCTTCCCTTGCTGAAGCAAGCACGGCCTGTACTTCCAGCTCCTGGGATATGCAAACGCATCCAGCGGTGTGGCAAGGTTGGTCACCGGCTCGGTCAACCTGGTGCCGCTGCGCGGGTCCCACCACGCCTCACTGGAGCCGAACCCGACACACAGCTTGCCCTCGGGCGAGAACCGGAGGTCACTGATCGACCAATCAGGAACGTCGTTGGGTGTGAGCAATTTCCCTGTCGTCACGTCCCAGAGGTGCAGAGTGTTGTACTGGTAAAGGTACGGAGCCTGCGCCAGCGCCACGACCTTGCCGTCCGGCATGAACAGGAGTTGTCGGACCCACCCTCTTACGGGATAGGGCTGGGCCGCGGTCCGTTGCCCCGTGTGGGCGTCCCACGTCGTGATCACGTCGGTTTCGCAGAGGTAGAACGTTTTCCCATCCGGCGCCGGGACCACGTCCCCGACTCCAGCCATGTTCCGCGAGCGGTAACTGCCGCGGCGGTGGTTGGACAATTCCCTGCCGGTAGTGGCGTCGTGGATGCGGACGCTGGCCTCGCTGACGACAATAATGCCTTTGCCATCCGCGGTAAACTCGGCCGTGTTCGTCTGGTGGTCACTCCGGTAGTAGTCCGTTGTCACACGCCACGTTGTTTTCCCGGTGCTCAGATCGATCAACTCCAGGTCTTCCCCCACGACCGCGGCCCGACCGCAGTCCGGAGAAATGGCGATGGCCAGGTAACGGGCCGCGCGCTCGAACACCTGCTCAAACGTGCCCTTCGCGACATCGCCCACAAAACAGCGATAGCGATCAGAGCCATATATTACAGCAACGAATTTGTGTCCGGTGGGCGCCATGACCACCTCGAAGTGCAGGCGTGCGTCATCGGGGAGGCGAAATGAACGGATGCACTTCGCGGAGGCCAAGTCGAAGAACAGAAGACGCTGATGCCGCTCGTCGAATGCGGCCAGATTCTTGCCATCTGGGCTGAAACGCAGGGATTGCAGCTGGGCTGGGTGGTCGGCCTTGCCTTCATCCACAGGGGGAACTGGCACCACGCGGCACTTGCTCCAATCCGGCAGGTCCCAGAGTTCGATGTGGCCGGCCCAGAGATGGGGCACCGCCAGCAGCTTGCAGTCCGGCGCCAGCCGACCCGAGGCTCGATCGGCGACTCGATACTTGATCGTGCCAATCCGGGCCACGGCACCCTCTGGCAGCGGGTCGCCGAAAGCATCTGTTTTGGGCGGCGCCGGCTGCTGCATAACCGCCGGGCCGGGGGACAGGA
>DASRAT010000039.1:0-5767 GCA_035638015.1 Gemmataceae bacterium
ATTTCCGGAAGCCGCTGCGGTTTCTCTGCCCCAGAGCCAACTGGCAGTTGCGGCGCGGGGGCCATCGGTTTCACCAACCCACCGGGCAGAGCCGGCATTGGTGCGGCACTGGGAGCGACGCTCGGGGCAATGCCGGGGGCAAAAGCCGGTGCAACCACCACGCCCTTGCCACAGTTTCCCGTCAGGCAGCCGGCATCCGGGCCACAGCCCGGATAAATCGACAGGCCATTGTCGCAAGCGCCACGAGGGCCATTGCATGTGGGGCAAGGGAACATGGCGCCCACAGGGCCGTTTTTGTAGGCCGGCACGTACTTGTCGCATTGCCACACCTCGCGCGGGCCGCGGGGAGCTTCCAAGATCCTTTCCAAGAATAGCTCAAAATCATCGGGCTTGCGCGTTTCTTCGCCAGGCCAATATTTTGGAAAGTCTTTACAAGTCATCGCATCAATCAGGTGAGGCGTAATCAGGATCAACAACTCTTCTTCGGAGTCGGTGTAGTTGATGGTGCTGAAGGCGGTGCCAATGAAAGGCAGATCGCCAAGCACGGGCACTTTTGTACAGCTGCCATTGACCTGGTGGAAAATCATACCGCCAATCGCCAACGTCTGACCGTCTTCCAAAGTAACAGAGGTCTGGACTTTCTGCGTGGTGCGGCCGAAGACGCGGTCGTTGGTGCCGGGAATCGGCGCCGAGAACAGATTGGACGGATCGGGGAAACTGAATTCCGGTTCGATTTCCATGTAAATCTTGCCGCCGCCAAGCACCAGGGGCAAGTATTTCACCGTGGTGCCGAAGGGGCGGAACTCGACGCCGGACACGGCCCCGCCGCCGGCGCTGCCGGAAGCAATCACGGGCACCGCTTGCTCGCCGCCGGAGTTGAAGAAGGCTGGGCGGCCGCTGAGGGTGGTGACTTTGGGCAAAGCCTCTAACTTCACCAAGTTCTCGGTACGTAAGGCTTCCAGGAAGCCGAGGAACGCCGAGTTATTGTTGAAGATGCCAAAAATGATGTTGGGCGATGCTGCCAGGGCAGCGCCAGGATTATCGAGAATTGATCCGGCGGCAGAGCCGCCGCCGCCAACCGTGCTGGCGAGGAATCCGTTGGTGCCCTTGGTCAAAAAGCTGAAGCCCATGCTGCGGGCCTCGCTGCGGGCCACCCGGGCGATGACCACGTCCACCTGGACGAGCTGGACGCCGCCGACTTTCATGCCGTTAACGATCAAATTCGGATTGCCAACCGCGCCAGTCGCTGTCCTCATGATGAGGTCGATGTCGCTGGCGAGGGCGACCGTTCCGGTCAGGATCAGGGTGCCGCCGGTGCCCTGAATGATCTGGATGTTGGCGGTGGGAGCAGCCTTTTCCAACACCTTGCGGAGGAATTCGATATTCAGTTCGACGACGACGTCGAATGATTCCTTGTTGCCGTCGTTGTCGATTAGCGTAAGCCGGGTCAAGCCCGCCTGGCCGCCGCCAATGATCATGACCTTGCGGAAATCACCGCCTTGAAGGAATTCGACACGGGCCACGTTTTGGTCCCGGTTCTCGATGTCCTTGATGCGTTGTTTCTTGGCCATTTCCAGGATTTGAGTGCCGTTGACGGGCACTTGCACCACGGAAGCCTTCTCCTGCGCAATGGCGCGCGTGGCGACCGGACCGATCAAAACGGCCAGGCCGAAGAACGCCAACAGGATCAGGGAGTGGGGCACGCGAGAGATTCGGTGCATCCTTTCACCTCGTCGTTAGATGTGCAGGGCGGGCGACTACGGCGCCCACCACACGTTTATTTGGAAAAACCAGGTGGCGGATCCGTCCCCCACCCTACACAGTTTTCGTGTTAGAGCCTCTCGTTCCCTGGCCGGGGCCAGGGAACGAGAAGCTAATCCACAAAGTGTTCCAGCTCTTAACCGTTCTTATTGTCGTCCCTTTTGCTTTCGTCCTTTTTGGGCAGCGGGTCAAACTGATTGTCGTTTGCCGACGGCGGCGCCACAATGCGATCTTCTTCGTCCACCCAGTAGTGGTGGATCTGATACTCGTGGCCTTGGCGAACCGTGACCGTCCTCTTGGTCAATTTCTGCTGCGGCATTTCCGGCATTTCCGGCTTGGTGTCCTTATCCGGGATCGGCAGCACAATAGGCGGCGTAACATCGGCCACGATCGGATCGGCGATTTTGGAGTCGCGGGGCTTTTTGAGGTCCGTCACGCCATAACTGTCCTTGTCGCTGGTCGATACGTCACCCAATTTGCGGACACCCAGTTTGATGGTTCCAGTTTCCATGGCCAGAATGAGCTTCATCTGGTTATCCGCCGTTACCGCAACCGTGACGACGCTGGCCACGATCGCTCCCGTTGAGGCCTGGGTGTCATTGCCGTCCGCGGACAGCACGATGACGTCTTCCAGCAGCAGCTTGGAAAAGGTCTCGCTGCCGCCAACCCGGGAAGTCCAGACCAAATCGACGTGCGAACCAGGCAAGCTAGCCCAACCGCCCGCCACTGATGCTTGGTTGACCTGAATGCCGACGGCACGCATGCCGGCGGGAACATCCAACCCAAATTTGTCTACAAAATCGTCCAGGACCAAGGGTGAACCGGCGCGCATTTCACGCTTTAAAAACTTGCCGTTAAGCTTGCTCACATCGGCCTTGGTCAAGGCGTCCTTGGGCACGTTTTCGTCCTTGACGAATTCCTTTTCGATGAAGTACTTTTCCGGTTCTGCCCGCATGGGCAAGTGCATGTCCAATTTTTTCTTGGCCACGAGGAGCTTCACCTTTTCAATCGGTGGCGCCTCGGCGGGCGTGTCGTCCCGCTCGGCTAACAGCCGGCTGGTCATGTAACTGGCGCCAAGCCCGCACACGACAGCCACGACCATCAAGATCATTGTCTTGGGTTTCATGGTGCATTCTCACATGGTGATGGGGAGTCGGGTCCGTGGCCTGGGCCGCAGGGCGCCGACGTTTTGCTCCGCTGAGCGTAACCTTCTTCACTCCCCACCGTTCAAATCGACCGGGGGAAGCGCGTAACTTCAAACTTTTACGATTGCAGTAGAAGTACCGCGATTGCGGGTTCTGCCGCAAGCGGGGCAAGCTGGCCAAAAGAGGCAAGTTGCTTTCGCTCAAGGCAGTCCGCTGCGCGAGGGCGTCAAACGCCACAAACCGGCCCCTGCCGGCGCAACGCTCACAGGGGGCTTGTGCCCCCCGTTTGAACATTCCTCACGCTTACTGGTACCAGTACAGCAAATAACCAATAAAGCCGATGCACAGCGGCACGCCGTAAGGCAGGCGATGCCACCGAGGCCGGCGTTTGTTTGCTCGTTCGTGAATCTCCGTCACGCTGGAGGATGCGGCGAAATCCCCCAGGATCTCCTTCACGTTCATTAAGTTCTGCCTGTATTTGCCGCGCACGGCGATCATGCCAAGGGCGATCACGCCCCCGACGATCGTGCCGACGCAAAAGGCCCAGAAGATGATCACCAAACCGTCCGGCGCCCCGTAAAAGGCGCCGATCCACGAGCCGAAGCCCATGGTCATCTTCACGTCACCCGCCCCCATGCCGCCAATGGCGTACATGGGAATCAGAAGCGCACAACCGACGATCGTGCCCAGCAGGGCCGCGCCGATGCCGCCCTGGCCGCCTGCGGGAAGCAACTCGAAATTGTTGGCCAGGCCCAATGCCCAACCGCTGAGGATGAGAGCAAACGTCAGCTTGTTGGGCACTTTGTATTTCCACCAGTCAATGATCGCGGCGGACAACATGCCAACGCATACGACCAGGACTGGCCAGTTTTCCCAGGTAAACAGGTTCATGGGGAGCCACCCTTCGTTGTCGGCGGTGCAAGTTCAGCGCGGACTGTTCCGGCCCCGCGCTGCCCAGCCGCCAGCATCTTTAGCTGCCGGAGCCGGCGAGTTTGGTGCCTACAGTGGTGAACGTTTTGTTGGCGTTGGTGCCCAGCGCCGTGATCGCAACGATGCATACGACGATGATCAATGCCAACATGACCGCGTATTCGACAGCGGTCGGGCCATCTTCGGCCTTGCAAAATTTCATCACGGAGCGAATGAATTGACGCATGGTAGTCGATCCTTTTTGTTTGCGCACCTAGCATGCCGCGGATTGGCTGGCGACCGCGCCAGCTCGGACCGGCGAAGAACGCCGGCCTGCGTCCAGTATTACCCGTGCGGCATGAAAACAATTAGCTGCCGGCGCCGCCGATGGCCGTGCCGACGCTAGTGAAGGTTCGGTTGGCATTGCTGCCCAGGGCCGTGATGGCGGTGATGCACACCACGATGATGAGGGCCAACATGACCGCGTATTCAACGGCCGTCGGGCCGTCTTCACGCTTCATGAAATTCACAACTGCTTGAGTAAATCGCTTCATCTTCTCGTCCTTTCAAACAGGTCAGGTAGTCAGCACCAAGGTGGTGCCTAAGAGAGCAAGGAAAAATGGCCCCGCGAAGGGGCCCGAAATCCGAGATTTGGACAGTCAAACCGCAGGCCGCGGTGGGCTTAGCTGCCGGCGCCGCCGATGGCGGTGCCAACGCTGGTGAAAGTCCGGTTGGCATTGCTGCCCAGGGCCGTGATCGCGGTGATGCACACCACGATGATGAGGGCCAACATGACCGCGTATTCAACAGCCGTCGGGCCGTCTTCACGCTTCATGAAATTGACAACAGCTTGAGTAAGGTAACGCATGGCAATCGATCCTTTCCAAGGTGCAAGAAGAATTTGAGAACGCAAGTTAAGCATCCGCCCCCGTGACCGCCGACAGGTTACGAGCCCGACGAAACGGCGGTGTTCAAGGCAACATTGTTAAACGTCTTGTTGGCGTTGGACCCCAGAGCGGTGATGGCGGTAATGCACACCACCACGATGAGGGCCAGCATCACGGCATATTCCACTGCCGTGGGGCCGTCTTCCTTCTGCAGGAAATTCACGACGGCGCGTGTCAAATGGCGCATTGGCTTGTCCCTTTCCCGTTGGCGGACCGTTTTTAACCGGTCCGACCAGGCCAACCTCTTTTCCCGGCGAGGAACGGGGCTAGACCTGCAATTGGTAGCCCACGGCAGATGATCGAAGGGAGTTGCTGAACTCTGCCGCACTCAATCTCGTCCAACCCTTCGGCAGCCTGGCAACCCACCAGCTTGCGCTGGGGGCCCAAGGCATTGCGTCACCGCCTTACGGCGGTTTTGCCCTTGTCGAGGATGAAGAGGTCCAAATTATGAAAACTGTCCCGACGCAGTGTTGTGCTGGGGGTGCTTGTCCGTGTATTCCCCAAAACCGCTGCATGCCACAACCCTAGAACGGGGGAATGGCACAGTCAAATTTTGTGACGGAAATTCCTTGAAAATACTGGCAAGTCGCCAGTGGCGAGTGCTGAGTGGCAGCTAGCGAGTGGTTAAAACCGAAATTCGAGTCCCAAATTCAAGCCCTGGAGCCACAGCTCAGCGCTTTGAAATGGAAATGAGGAAGAGGAGGGGCTATGCACGAGTGCATCGGCCTGCGTGCCGGGCCGAGCGGCGTCGGAAAGATAAAGGAAAGTGTAGCCGACCATGGCGCGTATGTGCTGGGTGACTTGACCACCAACATTGATGCCAACTTGTGGTACCACGGCGAATTCATTGCGGTGATGCTGCCCCGCCACCGCCAGGATGCCGCCTGGCAAAGCCTGGCCGGAAACAAGCGTGGTGCCGTTGATATTGACGGTCTCGCAATTGCCGCCCAGGGCCGCCTTCCCAAAGACATCCACGAAGTATTTGCCGTAATGGTATTCCATCTC
>DASRAT010000040.1:0-3433 GCA_035638015.1 Gemmataceae bacterium
CAGACGCAACACTCCGGCTATTACTTCATCGACTCGGCCGAAGGCGCCTGGAACACCGGCCGCGAGTTCGACCCCGACGGCAAGGGCGGCCAGATGCCGAACCTTGGCTACAAGCTTCGTTACAAGGAAGGTTATTTCCCCGTGCCGCCGTCGGACGCCTTGCACGACATCCGCAGCGAAATGATGCTGACGATGATCCAGTGCGGCCTGAAGATCGAGGCCCAGCACCACGAAGTCGCCACTGGCGGGCAGGGCGAAATCGACATGCGTTTCGATGAGCTGGTCAAGATGGCTGACAACGTTTTGAAGTACAAGTACATCATCAAGAATGTGGCCCGCAAGCATGGCAAAACCGCCACGTTCATGCCCAAACCGCTGTTCATGGACAACGGCACCGGCATGCACGTCCACACCTCGCTGTGGAAAGGCGGCGTCAATCTCTTCGCCGGTTCGGGCTACGCCGGCCTGTCCGACATGGCGATGTACGCCATCGGCGGCTTGCTCAAGCACGCCCCGGCCCTGTGCGGTTTCACCAATCCGACGACCAACAGCTACAAGCGTTTGGTGCCCGGTTATGAAGCGCCGGTCAATTTGGCCTACAGCCGCCGTAATCGCTCGGCGTCGGTACGCATCCCGGTTTACTCGCAAACCGCCAAGGCCAAGCGCATCGAGTTCCGCTGCCCGGACGGTTCGAGCAATCCCTACCTGGCCTTCGCCGCCATGCTCATGGCGGTGCTGGACGGCATCAAGAACAAGATTCGCCCCGGCGAGCCGCTGGACAAGGACATCTACGATCTGGAGCCGGAGGAACTGGCGAAAGTCCCGAAGGCGCCCGGTTCGCTGGACGAAGCGCTCAACAACCTGGAAAAGGACCACGAGTTCCTGCTCCAGGGCGACGTGTTCACCCGCGACGTGATCAGCACCTGGATCTGGTACAAACGCGAGAAGGAAGTGGACGCAATACGTTTGCGGCCGCATCCGTACGAGTTCGCTCTGTATTACGACATCTAAATTGCTTTGCCGCTTGCGGCTTAGCGCTCCGCGCTAAGCCGCAAGCGCGACGCAGACCCGCCCAACTTCGCCCGCGGAGGATTAGTCATGACTCCTCACCGTTGGCTTGCTGCCCTTGCATTTACCTTTGTGTTCGCGTTAGCAGCGATGTGTTGGCACGAGGCCGATGGCTGCGCCTCAGCGGCCCGGCGTGGGGTCCCGGTGGCAATCGCCGATGAAAGTGCCATTATCATTTGGCATGAAGCCTCCAAGACCGAGCATTTCATTCGCCGGGCATCCTTTACAACTGATGCCAAAGACTTTGGTTTCCTGGTGCCGACGCCGACTCAACCGGAACTGGGCGAATCCAGTGACGAGGCATTCAGCAGCTTGACGCAGATCCTCAGCATCCCCAAGCCGACGGACAAAAAGGGAAAGGCTAAAAAGGGATCAGCAGGTGGAGGCAAGGCTGCGCCACACGTCGAAGTTTTGGATCAGAAACGCGTCGCCGGGCAAGACGTGGTGGTCCTCAAAGCGACCGACGCCGACGCTTTGGGCAAATGGCTAACGGCCCACGAGTATGACTTTTCAGCGAGCCTCAAGGATTGGGTCAAGCCATACATCGATGCCAAGTGGATCATTACCGCATCCAAGATCGCCAAAGACAAAGACGGCGCGGCAATCAAGAACGTGGCGTCCGCGGCCGTGCGCATGAGCTTCAAGACAGAGAAGCCGTTTTTCCCCTACAGCGAGCCGGCCGACCAGCGTGAAGGTAAAACCGCGCTACCGGCTCGGCTGCTGCGCGTGTTCTTCATTAGCACCGACAAAGTCAAAGGGGCCATCGGCGAAAAAGGCAACCATTGGCCAGGCAAAGTTGTGTTCGCGGACAAACTTGCGCCACCCTATAGCAGTAAGCTTTTGCACCTCCTCAAGTTGCCTTCGGGGGAAACCGTGCCCACAACATGGTATTTGACCATATTTGAGGACAGAGAGACTCCGCGGCCCGGCACCGCCGATGTCTATTTCGGCCCCGATCCCGATCCCAATCCCAAAAAGCAGGAACCGCAATTTCAGGACGGTGCCGCCCGGCCGTCCGCCGGGTTTGCCTGGTGCCTGGTGTGCGCGTTGATTTTGCTTCCGGGTTTGGCATTCATGGCCCGGCGGCAGTCTCGATAGTTGCCCGTGGCCGCCGGCAAATTGTCCGAGGACAAAACATGGACGTTGTCATCCGCTACCTCAGCCTGGCCGGCTCGGTTTTCTCCACGCTCATCACCGTCTATTTCTGGTTCGTCAAATGGCGCCGCGAGTTGCCCAATCTCAAGGCCTACATCGTTGACCGCGAGATTTTCCTGGGCAACATGACCGCCGAGCAGCGCCAGCTCGGTCTCAAGTTCGGCATCATCGTCGCGAATTACAGCTATCTGCCCAACGCCTTGCTGGGTGTCCGCCTGGCCCTGAAACTCCAGGGCGAAAACAAGTGGCTCGATGTCGAGGACGTGACTTACGATCAGCAGACGCCGATGCCGTTTAATCTGCCGGGCCTGCAAACGGCATTGGTTCGCGTCAATGCCGCATTCGCTTTGCGCTCGACGCCACACTGGAACAGGAAAAGAACATTCCCGCGGCTTACGCCAAACAATTCCTGGCTGAGCCGCGCACCGTGCGGATTGAACTCAAGGCGCTCAATGACATGACGTTCACGACTATAGTGACGTGACCTGTTTCCCTCCCGTGGCGGTTTGCAAAGGAGCCATCCCATGAACACCTTTCGTTTGCTCATCGTTGGGACGTTTCTTTTGATGGTCGGTTTGGTGTCCAGCGCACAATTGGCGGACGCATGTGCCCCAGCGCCGCCGCACAACATGCCCGTCGCCATTGCCGACGAAAGCGCCATCATCATCTGGGACGAGGCGACCAAGACGCAGCATTTCATCCGCCGGGCGTCGTTCAGCACCCAGGCTGCCGACTTTGGCTTCCTGGTGCCAACGCCGACGCAACCCAATTTGGGAGAGGCTGACGACCAGGCATTTGACTCGCTGGACAAGATCACCGCGCCGAAGGTGGTCAAACAGGCTCGCCCGTCGGGCGGCGGTTGTGGCATTGGCTGCTCTGCGCCTCCGGGTGCGGGGAGCGTAAAATCAAACGTCGAAGTCCTCGACCAGAAACGGATCGCAGGACAAGACGTGGTGGTCTTGAAAGCAACCGACGCCAACGACCTGACCAAGTGGCTTGCCGATCACGGCTACGAGTTTTCGCCCACGCTTAAAGAATGGGTCAAGCCCTACATCGACGCCAAGTGGATCATCACCGCATCCAAGATCGCCAGGGACAAGGAGACGGTCCCTGCCAAGGTCGAAACGCCGCCGGCCACGGCAACGACCGCGACCACGACTGACACCAAGTCCACTCCAGCGCCGAAGCCCGAAAACAAGAAAGTAGGCTC
>DASRAT010000041.1:0-4676 GCA_035638015.1 Gemmataceae bacterium
TAATGGAAAAAGAAATAATGTCGGCAAAGGGCATCAAGGTTACGTCAGAGACGAGTTACCATTTTGGCGGACAAGTGATCAAATTTAAGGGTGCTAGCCAACTGGGCGGTGAGAATAAGGCACGAATGAGTTTTGAAGGGATCGATATTATCGGCAGGCCTGAGCATATTCAACTAGTTTCGGACGGCAAACAAATGCAGATTCAAACAAAGCTAGATCAGATTCCCGACAGCGAGCCGACGCCGGCAAACGTTGGCAAAGACCTAAGAGGCGCACTCATCCGTGGCGGCTTGGCGATGATGTGTAAATTGGTCGATAGTGAGAATCTGGCCAACTTCGATTTTGAAAAAGAAAGGCCAATCAGCAAATTCAAGATGGGCGCCAAGGAAAAAGTCGGCAAGGTAGATGCGCAAGTTATTGAATACAAACTGATGTTTTTGGAGACTAGCTCAGCTAGCGTTGAATTGTGGATCGACATCAAGACTCATCTGCCGCTAAAACGGCAGATTGTGGATGCCAAGGGAATCAAGATCATCGAAACTTATTCCGAATTTGTGATCACGCCTAATTTGGACCCGAGCATTTTTGAATTGCCCAAGGCGAGCGAAAAAAAGAAAACAAATAAGAAAAATTAATCAAGTGAAAAGGGGCGCTCTCAGATTGGCCCCAAAATACCGGCTGCGTTTGTCATAGACGGGTTGGGGTAATTCATTACCAAGCATTTGGCCGCCGACAAAGCGGTATTTGGATATTGATGTACTGGGAATCAAAATGTCGCGTTTTCGAGGTATTTAGAAATGCCAAAACGCATGATAGTCAAAAGCGGATATGGTACGTTGTTGGTATGGCTGCTTTCGACCCTTGATGTCCTGAGCGGATTACCACTCAACGCCCAAGTTGTGGTCAAGGGGCAAGCGCGACTTGAAAGCATTACTATAACCCGGCAAAGCTGGACAGCGTTAAACGGCGTTGAGCACCATGACTCGTCGATGATGCTGCGATTTTGGTTTCCTGATGAACCGAAGGTGCCTGCAAAACATTACTTGGCAAAAATGTCTGTATTTGCATCTGTGAAGGACGATACCGGTTTAGTCCTTTCGACTTCAGATCGCCTGAAGAAAATCACGTCTCTCGATCAAGAAGTTAATTGTGATTTCTCAAGTGCGGGCGCGATGGAGGGGCCCCATCTTGAAATAGTGCTGGATGCGCCTTCCAAGCAAGCGAAATTCATTAAGGCGATTTCAGGTATAGTTGATGTATCGCCGGCGAAAATTGAAGTTGTAGAGCTGTCGAACATCATTGAATTAAGCGGCAAATCATTGGATCATCCGAAACTAAAACACCTAGGCATTCGTTGTCAATCCGTTGCAGTTGAAAACGGCCTCACGACCGTTGTTTTACACATGCCGAAAAAAAGTGCGCGGCTCTATGACTGGCATTTAATGTCCGGCAATGATGAACTTCAGCTTTTTGGTTCTGGGCAGTCGCCAGCAAATGACGGCGTTGTGCTCGACAAAGCGTTCGTCGGAGACAAACCCAAGCAGTATATGCTAAGGTTGCAAATACTGGAACCGATTGCAACCAAAAGGTTTACTCTCGAACTTAAGGAAATCAAGCTGCCATGAAAGGATTTGCACGCCAACGAGAAGTTTTCAACAAAAAGGGAAAAAGGGGACGCAAGGAGTCCGGGAAAAGTTTTGGCGAAGTCGGTAGCACGGGCGTGAGTGATAGCATCGGAAAAATCCAAGCCCATTGTCTATGTGGCAAAGCCAAAGTAGTGACGGTAGGACTGAATTCCGGCATTGTCGAAATCTGGGATCTCAACACTGGCAAACACCTAAGCAATCTTGTGCGCCACGACGGATTCATCGATTGCCTCGCCCTCTCCCCCGACGGCCACACCCTCGCCTCCGGCAGCAGCGACACCACCATCCTGCTCTGGGACCTGCGCGCCGCCACCGCCCAAAAAGAAAAAGCCAAAGGCAAGGGCTTTTCCTTGGTCCCGTAACCGTGCAGTTGAACAGGGGTCACGTTAAAAACTAAACCTGCCCGCTTTTCACAACCGTCAACTTGGCCTTCTCCGCTCGAAATGACCGCTCCCCCGCCGCCCCAAAGCGAATCTTGACCGTCCGCATCGCCCCATAGCCGTGCACCGCCACGACGCGCCCCTTGCCATAAGCTTCATGCTCAACCACCATGCCTTCGATGTATTCCTGCCCACTGTCGCTTGACTTCTCACTCCGCGGCGTCGATTTGGAGCGCATTGGAATCCCCGCCGCCGCCCAACCCTCATCAGCGTCGGCAGGCCCGCTGCGCCAGGCGGGAATCGCTTGCGCGGCATAGCTGCCCGAAAGGTCCGCGATCTCCACCCCCTCTGTCGGCAGCTCGTCAAGGAACATGCTCGGGACCACGTAAAGCGTCTGACCGCGAAACTCGCGCATGCGAGCATGGCACAAATTCAGTTCTTCCTTGGCCCGCGTCATGCCGACGAAACACAGCCGACGCTCTTCCTCCAACTCTTCGGATTCACTCAAGCTGCGCTCATGCGGCAACAAACCCTGCTCGACGGCGACCATGTAGACCACGGGAAACTCCAGCCCCTTGGCGGCATGCAGCGTCATCACCGAAACGCAGTCCTGCTTCTCGTCCCAGCCGTCCACGTCGCTGGCCAGCGTCACGCCTTCCAGAAAATCGGCAATGGTGCGTGATGAATCCTCGGCCGCGAACTGGCCGGCGGCGGTAATCAACTCCTCAATGTTGGCCAGGCGCTCCGAATCATCTTCATCGCCGCTGCCCAGGAGCATGGCGCCGTAACCGCTCCGCTCGATCACCAGACGCATCAGTTCGTCGGGAGGCGCGTCCAGGTGTTTTTGCAACTCGACAATCAAGCTGGCAAATTCGCGCAGGCCCGCAGCAGCTTTGCCTTTGATGGCCGGAATCTTCTGCACCTCCAGAGCCGCGGCCAACAAACTCAATTCACGCGGCTCGGCGTAATTGCGTAGATGCTCCAGCGAAACCTTGCCGATGCCGCGAGCCGGCTCGTTGACGGCCCGCTCAAACGACAGATTGTCGCGCGTGTTGAGCAACAGCCGCAGATAGGCAAGAATGTCCTTGTTTTCCTTGCGTTCGTAAAACGCCAGGCCGCGGACGATCTGGTAAGGGATGCGCTTCTCCAGGAATGCCGTTTCCAAAGTGCGCGACAGGGCGTTAATCCGCAAAAACAAGGCGAAATCGCGATACGTCCGGCGACCTTGTTCAACTGCCGCCTTGATCTCCTCTGCGATGGTGTCCGCTTCGTGACGGCCGGTTTCAAACGTCGCCACACGGACCGGCATGCCTTCGCCTTTTTCGGTGACCAGTTCTTTGGGCTTACGCTGACGATTTTTGCGAATCAAACTATTGGCGGCGTCGAGGATCAGCTGCGTGCTGCGATAATTCTTGTCGAGCGTGATGACACGGGCATCGGGATAGTCATGCTCAAACTCCAAAATGTTGCGAATGTCCGCCGACCGCCAGCGGTAAATCGACTGATCGGGATCGCCCACGACGCACAAGTTCCGCTGGTCTATCGACAGCCCACGAGCAATCACGTACTGAGCTTGATTGGTATCCTGATATTCGTCGATCAAAACGAAACGGAAACGCTCGTCCAGCTCTGCTCGCAACTCGGCGTTATTCTGAAGTGCCAGGGCCGGCCAAATCAGCAGATCGTCAAAATCGACAGCGTTGGCGTCACGCATTTTCTTTTCGTATATCGGGTAAACGTGAGCCGCGGTCCGGGCGAAGAAATCACCGGCCTTGCTGCTGTATTTGTCCGGCGTTAGCAATTGGTTTTTGGCCTTGCTGATCGCGGCCTGAATCGTTTCCGGCGTAAAGCGGACATGATCGATGTCGGCGGCCCCAAGTGCGTTTTTAACCATCTTGACGCGGTCGCCCTGATCGTAGATGGTGAACTTGGGATCGAGGCCCAGACGCGTGGCATATTGCCGCAACAGGCGGGCGCCGAGACTGTGAAAGGTGCTGACCCAAACGCGATTGCCCGGAACCAGAGCCTCAACACGCTGCCGCATCTCGCCGGCGGCTTTGTTAGTAAAGGTAATGGCAAGAATTTGCCAGGGCTTGACGCCTTGCTCCAGCAGCCACGCGACGCGGCGAGTGATGACGCGTGTCTTGCCGCTGCCGGCGCCGGCGATGACGAGCAAGGGGCCTTCAAAATGAGTCACGGCCTCGCGCTGAGCGGGCGTGAGATCGTCGAGCAAAGTGGACATCAGTGTCTCCTTGACCGCGGGTTCTGAACGCGCGGCTAATAGAATTCTACAAAGATCAAGGTAGAGAGGTCCACCAATGGAAATCGTCGGCATCGGCACGGACATCGTGGAGTGCTTGCGCATCGGCCGCATGGTCGAGCAGCACGGCGAATTGTTTCTACATCGTGTCTACACTCAGCGCGAGATTCGTTATTGCCAGGCCCGCAAGCACGCCACCGAGCATTTCGCCGGCCGCTGGGCCGCCAAGGAAGCCATTTTGAAATGCCTCGGCACCGGCTGGCGCAAGGGCCTGTGCTGGACCGACATGGAAATTCGCAACGACGAGGAAGGCAAGCCGCGTGTGGTGCTGCGCGGCGCCGCCCGTGATCGCGCCGTGCAGATGCACATCAGCGATGTGCTGATTTCCAT
>DASRAT010000042.1:0-8385 GCA_035638015.1 Gemmataceae bacterium
ATACCTTGCTCTCATCGTTTTTTTCGCCCCCACGGCCATCATGCTCGTGGTCGCCGACCTCTACCATCGCTTTGCCTTCCGCCGCTTCACCAAGGCTATTGCTCCGGACTCCGCGGCAGTCGTGAGCAATTTCAAGCGGCGACTCGGAGGAATGTTGGTGGGGTTACGAGTTCGGACCCAAATCCCCCAAGGCGAAAACTATATTCGTTTTGAGGAGGCCCGTAGGGAACTTAACCGTCATGGGCGGTAATGTCGGGCCAAGCTGGTGCCAAGGATGATGCCGAAACGGGGTTTGCCGGGCCAGCGGGATTGGAGGGTGCGCTTGGCGTCTTGGATTTGGTCGTACATGGGGTGGTTGTCAGTTGCACGTTGTAAGCTGTACGTTATCGAAGGTGCGGCGTAGTACAAAAGCGATTGGCGGCAAGTGCGATGGGTATTAGCAGAGATTGCACTGCGCGGCATACCCGTGGATGATTTACACTTACTCTGTGCCATGGTCGCCAACAGGTTCGTTCCCGTCGAAGACGGTTCCTGGCATTCGCCGGCGACGCAATAATCGCAATCCAAGCCAGCCTACGACTATTCCAATCGCCAAGCTAGGAACAACATAAAGGAATCCATTTCTCAGCCGCCAACGCAACAGATCGGCTTCCTGTCGCTCCACCAAATCTGCCAAGCCCACGCCAAGAGGAAGGCCGGAATGCTCACGTTCGCCGTGGAGGAGCGCGGCTGCATCCAAGACACGTTGTGACGTCCCGACTGGAAGGTAGCCAGACCGCGGTCCAATCGTTCCTTCAAGGCTCGGCCAGGCCAGTAACTCTGGTTGGCGTCGTGGATCATGACGCCTAATGCCGCGGCTTCGCTAGCACAAGTGAGGTTGCTCGGCTCCGGTGCAAAAATGATTTCCCACAACTGCCAGACGCCGACAGTGATAACGAGCAGGCTTGCCACCAGAAGGGCCATACCGGCGAAAAACGGTATGTCCATCGTGTTTTCGGAAAGTTTGTTTGTCATGGCCTGTTCCCGATGTTGTTCGTGCAAGAAACCGAACCTATTCCGGGGCGAGGCATACAATGACACATTGTACAATCAATACCCTTGTTGACACCATTGCCGGTTTTCGTTGTCATGGCCGCCAACCTCACCCCCCAATACCTGGAAGCCGAGGCCGACTACAAAAAGGCCCAAACCGCCGAGGAGCGGCTGGCGTGTCTGAAAAAGATGTACCAGCTGGTGCCCAAGCACAAGGCCAGCGAAAAGCTTCAGGCCGATCTCAAGACCAAGATCAGTGAAGCCAAGGACGAGGTCGAGACCGAACGCAAGCATCCCAAGAAGATCGGCGTCAGCTACAAGATTCCCAAGCAAGGCGCCGGCCAGTATGTCATCGTCGGCGGGCCCAATGCGGGGAAGAGTCAGTTGCTGGCACGGCTGACGCGGGCAACGCCCGAGGTGGCGGTTTATCCGTTCACGACGCGTGAGCCGTTGCCGGGCATGATGGAGTGGGAAGATGTCCGCGTGCAACTCATCGATTTGCCGCCGATCACCGCGGACTTCATGGAGGGGTTCGTTTCCAGCATGGTCCGCAGCGCCGACCGGGCTATCCTCATGGTGGACCTGGGCGATGATGACGGCCCGTTCGCGGCGGAGGCAGTGCTGGAACGGCTGGCCGAGACCAAGACCAAACTCGTCGGTGAGCTTCCCAAGGAAATCCCCGATCCGACAATTGAACATATCCGGACCATGCTCGTCGCCAACAAGTGCGACTTGCCTGACGCCAACGACCGGCTGGAGATCGTCCGCGAGTTATTCGGCCAGCGCTTTCCCATTCACGTCATTTCCGCGGAACATGGCACCGGTCTGGAAGATCTGCGGACCGCCATTTACAAATTCCTCAACGTGATCCGTGTCTACACCAAGCATCCCGGCAAGCCGGCGGACATGACTTCGCCGTATACGTGTCCCGTGGGCTGCACGCTGGTGGACATGGCATCGATGGTGCATCGTGACTTTGCCGAGGGATTGAAATCGGCCCGCATCTGGGGCACTGGCGTCTTCGATGGCCAAACAGTCAAACGCGATCATGTCATGAATGACAAGGATGTGGTAGAACTCCACCTTTAGTTTCTTGGTTTTTTTGGAGTCCCCCTGGTGGTTCCCATTGCGCCCATTCGCAAGCTGCTGGTTGCCAATCGCAGCGAAATAGCCATTCGTGTTTTCCGTTCCGCCCATGAACTGGGGGTGCGCACGGTTGCGATCTATTCCCATGAGGACAGATTTGCGCTGCATCGCTTCAAGGCCGATGAAGCGTATCGCATCGGCAAAGCCGGCGAACCGATCCGGGCTTACCTTGATCTCGACAACATCGTGGCACTGGCCCGCCAACATGAAGTTGATGCCATTCATCCGGGATATGGGTTTCTGTCAGAGAATCCACATTTTGCCCGAGCATGCCGCGAGGCGGGTTTGATCTTCGTCGGGCCGCGCACGGAAATCCTCGAGCAACTCGGTAACAAGGTCGTGGCCCGCCGCATTGCGCGTGAGGCCAAGGCGCCTGTGCTGCCGGGCGGCGACGCGCCGATCCAATCGCTGGACGAGGCCAAGGCCCTGGCCGAAAAAATCGGCTATCCGGTCATCGTCAAGGCGTCCATGGGCGGTGGCGGACGCGGGATGCGCGTGGTGCCGACACCGGACAAACTCGGCGAGGCATTGGAGCAAGCCCGCCGAGAGGCGGGCGCGGCCTTTGGCATTGCCGATGTGTTTCTGGAGAAATTCGTCGCCCGCGCCAAACACATCGAAGTGCAGCTTCTTGGCGATCAGCATGGCAACCTAGTCCACCTTTTCGAGCGCGATTGCTCGTTGCAGCGCCGTCACCAAAAAATTGTGGAGATTGCGCCGTCATTAAACTTGGATGGCGCCACGCGCAAGCGCATTCTGGATGCGGCACTCGCCGTGGGCCGGGCAGTGCGACTGGATAATGCAGGGACCGTCGAGTTCCTCCTCGATGCTGACAGCGGCGAGTTTTATTTCATCGAAGTCAACCCGCGCATTCAGGTGGAGCACACCGTAACCGAGGAGGTCACCGGCTATGATCTGGTCAAAAGCCAGATTCTGATCGCCCAAGGCAAACCGTTAAACGACGACGAAATTGGCCTTGGCGCTCAAGAAAATGTGCGCCTTCATGGTTTCGCCTTGCAGTGCCGGGTCACGACCGAAGACCCGGCCAATAACTTCTTGCCGGACTACGGCAAGCTGAGCAATTACCGCTCCGCCAGCGGCATGGGCATGCGGCTCGACGCCGGCACGGCTTTCACCGGCGCGGTCATCACGCCCTTTTACGATTCTTTGCTGGTGAAAGTCACGGCACATGGGCTGCGCTTTGTCGATGCGGCGCGGCGCATGGAGCGCAGCCTTCAGGAGTTTCGGGTCCGCGGCGTCAAAACCAACATTCCGTTTCTAATCAACCTGGTGACGCATGCTGATTTTTTGGCGGGCAATTTCACCACGCGGTTCCTGGAAGAAACGCCCGCACTTTTTGAATTGCACAAGCAACAAGACCGTGCCACTCGATTGCTGACGTATATTGCCGATGTCATCGTCAACGGGCATCCACAGATCGCGCACAAGCCGGCCGCCATTCCGCGCGAACCGGCGCCTGCTCCCGCCATTGCCGCCAAGAAAATCGCGCCGGGAACGCGCGATAAGTGTCACGAACTGGGAGCTGAAAAGTTTGCCCAATGGGTGCGGCAGCAGAAACGCCTGTTGGTCACCGACACGACCTTCCGCGACGCGCATCAGTCTTTGCTGGCCACGCGGATGCGCACCTTTGACATGCTGAGAATCGCCCGGTTTTACGCGGCGGAGCTGTCCGGGCTGTTTTCGCTGGAAATGTGGGGCGGGGCCACGTTTGACACGTCCATGCGTTTTCTCAAGGAATCGCCCTGGGATCGGCTTGCCGAGTTGCGCGAGCGCGTCCCAAATATCTTGTTCCAGATGTTGCTGCGGGCCGCCAACGCCGTTGGCTACACCAACTATCCCGACAATGTGGTGCGGGCCTTTGTCAAGGAATCGGCCCAGGCGGGCATCGATCTATTCCGCATCTTCGATGCCTGCAACTGGCTGCCGAACCTGGAACTTGCCATCGACGCCGTGCGCAGCACCGGCATGCTGTGCGAAGCCGCCATTTGCTACAGCGGCGACATTCTTGACGCCAAACGCACCAAATACACCCTGGCGTATTTCGTGGATCTGGCCAAGCAACTCGAAAAGCTGGGCGCCAACCTTCTGGCCATCAAAGATATGGCCGGGTTGTGCAAGCCGCATGCTGCAAGTTTGTTGGTGCGAACGCTCAGGCAAGAGATCGGCATTCCCATTCATTTCCACACCCATGACTGCGCCGGCGGTCAGATCGCTTCGATCTTGCTGGCGGCGGAAGAGGGCGTAGACATCGCCGACGGGGCCATGGGGCCCTTGTCGGGTTTGACCAGCCAGCCGTGTCTCAACACTCTGGCCGAAATGTTGCGCTTCCACGAGCGTGACACGGGGCTGCCATTCGAGCCGCTCCATGCCGCTGCGGCCTACTGGGAAGGGGTGCGGCAATTTTATCGGCCTTTCGAGAGCGGCCAGATGGCGCCGAGTGCCGATGTTTACCAGCATGAGATGCCCGGTGGCCAGTACACGAACCTTTATGAGCAGGCGCGGGCGCTGGGATTGGCGGACCGCTGGCCGGCAGTGTGCCGCATGTATGCCGAGGTCAATCAGCTCTTTGGCGACCTCGTCAAAGTGACGCCGACTTCCAAGGTAGTCGGCGACATGGCCCTGTTCATGGTGGGCAACAGCTTAAACTCGGCCGACGTGCTGGACGGCCACCGAGAACTGGCGTTTCCCGAATCGGTGGTGGAGTTCTTCGAGGGCCGGTTGGGCCAGCCTCCGGGCGGCTTTCCCGTGGAATTGCAGCGGCGCGTGCTGCGCGACCGCCAACCGATAACGGGCCGGCCCGGCGCCAGTTTGCCGCCGGCGGATTTCGCCGCTGTTCGCGGTCAGCTGGAAAAGCAACTGGAAAGACCGGTGAGTGAGCGCGAAGTGGTGAGCCAGGTGCTTTACCCGCGCGTCTTTCCGGATTTCGCCGAGCACCAACGGCAATACTCCGATACCAGCATTTTACCGACGCCGTTGTTCTTTTACGGCATGGCCCCAGGCGAAGAGGAGAGCGTGGAGATCGAAAAAGGCAAAACGCTGATCCTCAAGTTTCTGACCGTGGGCGAGCCGCGGCCGGACGGCAAGCGGACCGTGTTCTTCGAACTCAACGGCCAGCCGCGTGAAGTGGAGGTGCTGGACAAATCCTTGCAAGTCGTCGGCAAAGCACATCCCAAGGCGGCGGCAGGTGACCCGTTGCAGGTTGGGGCGCCGATGCCGGGATTGGTGGTCAGCGTAGCGGTGGCCGCCGGCGAAAAAGTAGGCAAAGGCCAAAAGCTGTTGACGATGGAAGCGATGAAAATGGAGACCGTGGTTTACGCCGAGCAAGCGGGGCGGGTGGCGGAGGTGCTGGTCAAGGCGGGAACGCAGGTTGATCCGGGGGATTTATTGATGAGGCTTGAAAAGTGATAACAGTTTGTGTCACTGCCCGCTCAGTCTTTAGAAATCTCCAAGATTCATTGCCCTTTAACCACCCACCCTGTTAGAATCTCCCCCGTCGGCAGTTTTATTGGTAGCGAAAACTTCGACCCCTCAACTCCTTGCAAGGAACGCTCCCATGGCGCGCATCCGATCTGAGCTGTCTCGCCGGGATCTCCTCAAACTGTCCGCCGCCGGCGTCATCGGTTATTCGATGTCCGGCTGGCTGGAAGCGATGGCCAAACAAACGGCCACCAATCCGCAACGCAAACGGGCCTGCATTCTCCTTTGGATGAACGGCGGCCCCAGTCAGATGGACACGTTCGATCTCAAACCCGGCCATCCCAACGGCGGACCGTATCGCGAGATCGCCACTTCCGTGCCCGGCATTCGCATTAGCGAGCATCTGCCCAAGGTCGCTCGCAACATGCAGCACATGGCGATCATTCGCTCGATGAGCACCAACGAAGGCGACCATGGCCGCGGCACCTTCCTGATGCGCACCGGCTATTTGCCGCAGGGGCCAATTCAATACCCGACGTTGGGTTCGCTCGTTTCCAAGGAAATTGGCTCTGATCAGAATCCGTTGCCGAACTTTGTCAGCATCGCGCCGTTTCGCGCTTTCAGCCCGGCGGCTCTCAGTCCTGGTTTTCTGGGACCGCAATATGCTCCGTTGCTTGTGGCCGACACCGGCAATCAATTTGTGGTCCAGCAGGGAAACAATTACGAACAATCGTTGCGTGTCCAGGATTTGGCGCCGCCAGACGGCATCAGCACGGCCCAGTCGGACGCTCGCATTGCGCTCCTTCAAGAGATGGAGCAGGATTTCGCCAATCGCAACCCGGGCATGGCGCCGTTGAGCCATCAAACTGCTTACGATCGCGCGGTCCGCTTGATGCGCACCTCCGCCTCGACCGCATTCAATCTGGACGAAGAGCCGGCTCGCATCCGTGATGCTTATGGCCGCAATCAATTTGGTCAGGGCTGTCTGCTAGCCCGGCGACTCGTGGAACGCGGCGTGCCGTTTGTCGAAGTTACTCTTGGCGGCTTGGCCGGCAACAACCTCGGCTGGGACACCCACAACCAAAACTTTGAGACCGTGCAGCGCCTCAGCGAGGTTCTCGATCCAGCCTGGGGCACGCTGATGGAAGATCTGCGGGCCCGCGGCATGATTGACTCCACGCTGATCGTCTGGATGGGCGAATTTGGCCGCACGCCGAACATCCAGCGCGGCAATGGTCGCGATCACTATCCCTTGGCCTGGTCCACCGTGCTGGCCGGCGGCGGCATCAACGCCGGTCAGGTCTATGGCCGCACCAGCCCCGATGGCACGCACGTCGAAGGCGGCAGGCCAACTACCACCGCCGATTTCATCGCCACCATCGCGAAGGCGTTGGGCATCGACCCGAGCAAGCAGAATATGTCCAACGTTGGCCGGCCGATTCGTTTCGCGGATTTGGCCGCCCGGCCGATTGAGGCGATTGTTGGCTAAGGGGAAGCCGCTTGCGGCTTAGCGCCGAGCGCTAAGCTGCAAGCGGCTTGTTGCCATGGAATACCAAGTCGAACTAGACTCCTTCCGCGGCCCCGTCGATCTTCTGCTCTACCTCGTCAAGCACAACGAGGTCGATATTCTTGACCTTCCCATCGCGCGCATTGCCGATCAGTTCTTGAGTTATCTCAACCTCATTACCCAGATTGATGTCGATTGGGCCGGCGAGTTTCTTGTCATGGCGGCCACGCTGACGGAGATCAAAAGCCGAATGGTGTTGCCGCGGGCCGAGGCGGAAACGCCGGAAGGTGCTGATCCACGCTTGGAATTGGTTAAGCAACTGGTGGAATACAAACGCTTCAAAGACGCCGCGGCCTTGCTGGAAGCCCAGGCCGAAAAACAGCTCACGCGCTTGCCGCGTCAACCCGTGGAAATGCCGGCCGCCGCCAGTCCGGATCAGCAGCCGCTGCGGCGCGTCGAACTATGGGATCTGGTCAGCGCTTTCGGCCGGCTGATGCGCGAAACGCAGGCGCTGCAACCGCAGCAGATTGTGCTGGACGACACGCCGCAACAGGTGCACATGGACCGCATCCTGGAACAACTCCGCACAACGCGGCGGATTTCGTTTACGCAGGTGTTCGTGCCGCCGCACACGCGGGGACGTTTGTTGGGCATGTTCCTGGCGGTGTTGGAGCTGATCAAAGGCGGCCACGTGATCGCGGAGCAACCGGAGGCGTTTGGGGAGATTTGGGTGAGTTTGGCGGGGGCGGGGTAGGGATGGTAATGTGGGTTTAAGCTACAATACGTGGGTGACCAATTCGCCGACCGTCAAGGGAGTTTCACCGCCATGTCGACGCCCATCTCCTACCCCCACATCGAGCAACGCGCCGATGGCAAGCTGTGGCTGATTGGAACCCAAACCAAAGTGCTTGAAGTCGCCTTGGACAGGCTCGCACACCACTGGGACGCGGACGAGATTCAGCGCCAGCACCCCCACCTCACGCTCGGACAAATCCACAGTTGCCTGGCCTATTATCATGACCATCAGGAGGAAATGGATAGGGTCGTGGAGGAGCAGTTGCGGGCAATTGAGAATCTGCGTGGCCAGAACGGCCAGTCGGTACTGCGGGCGAAGCTGAAAAGCAAAGGGCTTGCTTCCTGATGATAGCGCTTCTGATGGATCATCATGTGCCCTCTGCAATCACGGCTGGATTGCGCAGACGCGGAGTGGATGTTCTGACCGCCGAGGAAGACGGCTCCGCAACGCTCGACGATGACCTGCTCTT
>DASRAT010000043.1:0-5705 GCA_035638015.1 Gemmataceae bacterium
GCCATCCCCATCGCTTGCCTCGCCTTGCTCATCGCCTTAAATTCCGCACGCACCGACGCCCAGGGCGATCAATGGGGAGCCATCAAAGGCCGCATCGTCTGGGGCGGAGAAAAAATCCCGCCGCGGGAGGAGATCGACGTCGCCAAGGAGCCAGCCTGTCTGCAAGGGAACCCCACTGCCGATCCCGTGAAGAACACCATCCTTGACGAGAAAATCCTCATCGACCCCAAGACCAAGGGCCTCAAAAACGTCTTCGTTTACATTCTGGTGGAAGACGGCAAAAAAATCGCCATTCATCCCAAGCTTCAGAATTTCCCCAAGGAGCTGGTGGTCGACCAGCCCTGCTGCATGTTTTGGCCGCGGGCCCTGGCCATCCGCGAGGGCCAGGTTTTCGTCGTCAAAAACAGTTCCTCGATCAAGCACAATATCCGCTGGTCGCCTGACGCCAAAAGCGGCGGCACCGGCGGCAGCATCGTCATCGACGGTGAAGATCAAATCGAGATCAAGGATCTCAAGGCCCAGCGTTTGCCGATGCCGCTGGAATGCAACATCCACCCCTGGATGAAGGGCAACCTGGCGGTCTTCAATCATCCGTATTTCGCCATCACCGACGAAACCGGCAACTTCGAGATCAAGGACGCCCCGGCCGGCGCTCACAAGCTGATGATCTGGCACGAGGAATACGGCTATCGGCTGCTTGCCAAGGGCAACAAGGGCGAGGACGTGACCGTCAAGGCCGGCGGCGTCACGGACTTGAAGGATTTGCCGATGGGTAAATAATAGCTATGTGGGCGGCGGGCCACGTTCGCCGCGATTACGGAACACCCTCCTGGAGAAAACCATGCGACGATTATTTCCTTTGGCCGGATTACTGGCCGTCACTGGCTTGTTGTTGATTGTGTCCGGCCGCTCGGAAGCCCAAGGGCAGGAATGGGCCACGGTCAAGGGCCGCATCGTCTGGGGCGGCAAGGAACTGCCCCCCGCCAAGTCCATTGAGGTCCTGGTCGACAAGGGCCACTGCCTGGAGGCCAACCCCACTGCCGACAAGGCCAAGGGTACGATTCAAGACGAATCGATCCTGGTCAATCCCAAGAACAAAGGCCTGAAAAACGTCTTCGTTTATCTTTACGACCCGGCCAACAAAATCCCGATTCATCCCAACCTGGTGAAGTTCCCGCCGACGGTGGAAATCGACCAGCCGGCCTGCATGTTTTTCCCGCGGGCCTTGGCTCTGCGCGAGGGCCAGACATTCGTCGTCAAGAATACGGCCCCAGTGTCGCACAACATCAACTGGTCAGGCGATCCGAACATTAACGCCGGCGGCAACGTACTGTTGAAGTCAGGCGCTTCGCACGAAATCAAGGACCTCAAGAACCAAAAACTGCCGATGCTGCTGGCCTGCAACCTGCACGGCTGGATGAAGGGCCGCCTGGGCGTCTTCAATCATCCTTATTTCGCCATCACCGACGCCGACGGCAACTTCGAAATCAAGAACGCCCCAGTCGGCAATTACAATTTCATGATTTACCACGAGGAGTTCGGCTACCGCCTGGGCGCCAAGGGTTCCAAGGGTGAGCCGTACATGATCAAAGCCGGCGGCACCGATCTTGGTGAACTGCCGATGGGCAAGTGAGAGTCTATCCGGCGAGCCCCTCTCCCCGGTACTCCGGGAAGAGGGGTTGGGGTGAGGGGCACGCTTTTTAGCACACTAAATTCGGTTATGAATTAGCAGGGAGTGATAGATGCAATCCAAGTTTCCCAGGTCCTTCGTCGTATTGTTGCCTTTTATGGCCGTGATTGCCATGTTGCCCGGCTGCGAAGGTGGGGCGATCGTCGGCAAAGGCAAGACAAGGCTGCAAGGCGACGATGGCGCCGCCGTGGACATCGTCCGCGTCCCATTGGAGGCGAAGAAATACGGCACCGTAACCGGCAAGATCGTTTATGACGGCCAGGCGCCCGCCCGCGTTCCCCAAGACATGGGCGGCAACACAGGCCAGTGCCATGCCGACGGTGCCAACGAGTGGGAAAACTTCAAACAAGATTGGATGGTTTCGGGCAACGGCGGCGTCAAAAACGTGGTCGTCTATTTGCAACCCCCGTCGGGCAAGTTCTTCGACCTGCCCGAAGACCAGCGCAAGCCCAAGGACCAGGTGGTGGAACGCCAACCGCGTTGCTCCTTCATCGATCGCGTCTTTTTGCTGTTCCCCAGCTATTACGACGGCAAGGAGCAAAAGCCGACTGGCCAACAATTCGTCATTGTGAACGATGCGCCCTTTTCGCACAATTACCGGCTGAATGTCGATCCCGAAGTGAACATGGGCGGCGCCGCTATTATGCCTCCAGGCGCGAAAGAGACGTTTACGCTGAAACCGCAGGCCAAGCCGATCTCGCTGGATTGCAACATCCACGCCTGGATGCATGCCTACGGCTTCGTGCTCGAGCATCCCTACGCGGCCGTCACCAAGGACGACGGCACATTTGTCATCGAAAACGTGCCGCTGGATGTAGAACTGCAAGTGGTCGCCTGGCATGAAGCGGCCGGCTTCTTCGGCGAAGGCGGCAACGCGGGCAAGAAGATGACGCTGACCGACAAGCAAGTTTTGGAGTTGCCCAAGCTCAAGGCGAAATGATTTGCCCTTGCTCCCAACTCCAAGTTGGTTATCCGCAAACGCCGATCGCCAACTTGTGGCTGGCGATGGTCAGCCGCACGGACGTCGATTTGCCGAGGGTTGGCGATTTGACGGGGGGTGTTGACGGGACTAGGGAGCCAGGCCGATTCGATTGGCCGAAATACTGGCGTGCCGTATCAAAATGCAGCCTGGCTTTCACTTTCCCGTTTTGACATTGATGGCGTTCAGTTTCCAGGCCGGATGCTCATAAACGTACTTCAGTTGAAAGCGCACCTCCATCGGCGCCGTGGGGTAATAGCCGGTGACAACGAGCATGCCGTCTTTGTCCAGGCTCGGCGGCTCTTCCAGGACGGCCTCCACGTCCTTGACTCCCGAAATGTCAACCCGGTTAATGACAAAGTCCTTGAACTTGTCCTCGATATCCTTCGGCGACTGCTTGCGTAACGGCGTGGACAGCTTGGCGTGAAACGCCGTGAAATCCTTGGCTTTGACGGCGTCATTGAAATCCAGCAACGTGGCCGTCGCCATCTTTCTCAATTCATCGTCGGGCGGAATCGGCCTCTTGTCGCTGCCCACGCCCGCCGCCGGACCTGTCAGCGACAGCACTCGCCATGTTCCGCCTTCCTTCACCAGGCCAACCTTGAGCGAAATCGCTTTACCCGATTTAGTTGTAATGGTGCCTTCGACATCGCCATTGTTGTTGACGAAGTTGCGTTTCGACCAAGTCGAGGACACATATTCGGTCAATCCCAGCCGTTTTACTTCGGCGGCGAAGGCGTCCTTGCTTTGTTGAGCGCGTAAGCCCGCGGCGGCGGAGTCGTAGGCTTCGTCGATCTTGCCGTCACCCAGCAAACCTAGGAATTCGTCCGTCGCGGTGCCGACTGCTGCCATGTCCGAAAAGACCGTCCCCAAGGACTGGCCGAAGAACCAAATGAAGCCGCCGACGCAGAAGCCGCCCAGGACCAAGACGCCGCAGCCGACGATGCCGCCGATCATGCAGCCTTTGTTCATTGCCATGGAGTTGGTTCCTTCCCAATGTTAGACACGTGCAGGCTGGGCGCATGCGGTGCTCACGGCTTTACATGGGCATTGTATCCGCCGCTCAAGGAATCCGCAGCACTCGGCAAGTGTCTTCGTAGGTGGTTTCGAGGTCCAACTCGACAGCGAGACCGTGGGCCAACCATAGCGGCAGCGCCGGCAACGGCTGACCAATCTTCAAGGGGCGATGCCAGGCCTCCAACAGCCAGCGCTGGCGAGGTATTGTGCCGCGGCAAGCCACAGCGTATGTAGGCGTCGGCGAGTTGCCCACCGAAGAATCTGTGCGGCCGAGGAAAGAGAGTAGTTCGGCGTAAAGGTTGAAATCGCGCGTCGTCACCAGGTCCACCACCGCGACCGAAACTTGCTGTTGCAAACGGGCGGCACACTTGGCGACAAATGCCCGTCGCGTTTCCGGACGGTCTTTGTTCGATGGGCTGACCAACTCGACTGCCGCCACCAAGCGCCGGTCGCGGGCCACGTCGTAAACCCGAACCTCGTACTCGTCAACGTCCGGCAGATCGGTTTCCACTCGGAGCGTCGGTTCGGTAGTTGTCCAGATTGCCGTCGCAGTCCCACCGCTTTCAACGGCCGGCCAATCACCATTATGGCCACCTTGATGATCGAAGGCAGCGACATCAATCTCCACCGCCCGTCCGAGGTGTATTCGGGGAGCCGCAAGGTAATTCGCCGGCAAGTCCCGGGCAAGTTGTAAGACCATCATGGCTGGCCACTGACCGTGCAATTCGTCCCAGGTGTGGTGATCGTTCACAGGCGAATGAAAGTGGTCACGCAGCGGCATTGTGGAAACCTCGTTGATGGATTGTAACCTCGACCCGGTGAGAGGCCAAGCTCACATACCGGTGCGTGTGGCGCATTGCAAAGGACGTTACTGCTTCATCACCAAATTCTCAATGAAAAACTCCATCATCCGCTGCTGATTGATGCCCGCGTGCCCTTGATCCGGCCCGACTTGCAACTCAAAGCTCTTGCCCGCTTTTTGCAGCGATTTGATCAAGGCCAGCGTGTTGGACGGATGCACGTTATTGTCCTGCGTGCCGTAAAATAGCATCAACCTTCCTTTCAAGTTGTTGGCATAAGTCATGGCACTACCCGCCTTGTAGCCGGCCTTGTTCTCCTGCGGAATCCACATGTAACGCTCGGTGTAAATGCTGTCGTAATGCTCCCAGCCTGTGACGGGAGACGATGCCGAAGCCGCCTGGAACACATCGGGATGCCGCAATAGGCACATTGCCGAGGCGTAGCCGCCGTACGAAGTGCCGTAAATACCCACGCGGTTCTTGTCCAAATAGGGCCTGTTCCACAACGACTTCACGCCAGCCGCCTGATCGTCAATCTCGGTGACCCCCAGGTTTTGGTAAATCGCATCGATGAACTTCTTGCCGCGCCCAGAGGCGCTCCGGGAATCCAGAGCAGCTACCAGGAAACCGTACTCGGTCATGTTGCTGGGCAGCGTGAACTTCTCCGACGCCTTGTTGGTGTTCGGCCCGCCGTAGACCGTGACCAGCAGGGGATACTTCTTTTTGGGATCAAAGTTCGACGGGAAATGCAACATACCGTGCAAATCCGTTTTGCCATCGCCAGCTTTGTAAGTGATAAGTTCCACGAGCTTGAGGCCAGATTTATTGAAACGGCTCAGGTCGCCCTTGACCAACTCAGTAATCACCTTGCCGTCGGCGTCCACCAGGCGCGACGACGGCGGCACGTCATGTTTTTCAATCACGTCGATGAAATGCTTGCCATCGGGCGCCAGATCGACCGAGTGGTTCCAGGTCGGATCGGACATTTGTTTGTGGCCTTTGCCGTCGAGGCCGACGCGATGAAGCTGGAGCTTCATGTGGTTGTCGCCATCTCGGGCCATGTAGTAGAGCAGCCCCGCATTTTCGTCGACGCCGACCACTGCGCCGACTTCGAAGTTGTGATTCGTGAGAGTCGAGAGAAGCTTGCCGCTCAAGTCATAAAGGTAGAGGTTCTTCCATCCCGTGCGCTCCGATTCCCAGATGAAGCGCTTGCCGTCCT
>DASRAT010000044.1:0-9381 GCA_035638015.1 Gemmataceae bacterium
CTGCTGATGCTCGCGGCCCATGTCGCGAATGGCGCCAGCGACAGCGGTCAATTGCCCCAATAATGCGCTGCCTTGTTTCTCAACGTGCTGCTCCAGCGCCACCAGCCGCGTCTGATGGGCAGTCAGCGTTTTTTCCAGTGCTTGTTCCAGCGCGACCGTAAGAAGTTCCTGTTGCCGTTTGCCCGCGTCGGCCCAGCGTTTGTCTGCGGAGGCCAGCGCGCCGGCCCAGACATTCGCTTGTTGCTGCACCAGTTGCTCGGTTGTTTCCAACAAAATCTGTGTGTTTTGCCGCAGTGCCGCGACGAACTCGCCTTGCTCGGTGCCCGCCTGTTCAAAGCGATGTGCCAATTGCACGTCGGCATAGTGATCAACAAATTCCAGCACCGTTTGCTCCGAACGCTCGGTGAGGAAACTGAGGAACATCGTTGCGATTGTCAGCGCCAGACCGACCGCCGTGGTGTCAAACGCCAGTGACAGGCCGCCGGTGACGCTCGAAATCGAACCTTCGGCGATTTCATTGGTGACGTTGCCAATAGCTGTGGTGATGCCGAGCACCGTGCCCAAAAAGCCGAGAATGGGAATGGCCCAGGTAATGAAACGAATGAGCGAATAACTGTTGTCTAGAACCAAGTTGTCATTGTCAGCCAGGGCGCGAAGTTGATCATCCACGCCGCTGACATTGCCGCGTTTGGCGACAAAATCAAGCACGGCGTCGATGCGGCGAGCCAGCAAGGTGTTGCGCAGACGGCCGGCGTTGTTTTCCAACTCCGCCCGCAGCCGTGGCGCTTCGGACGCGGGGACGGGCTTGCCGTCCCAGGGCGGCAGCATTTCGCGACGGCAAGCGGCGCGCTGAGCAGCGTTGCCCAGCAGCTTGGCGGCCAAGCCGCCGAGGGCGCAGCAGAATAGCACCACCTCGACAATTTCGACGGGATGGTGCAGGTAGCGCTTCAGTTCCGTGTCGGTGACTTGGACAGCGGCCAAGACGCCGATGGACAGCGGTATGCCGATGGCAAACGCGGCCAGCGTTGAAGACGAACGTGGCGGACGGCCAGTATTTTCCGCGCGAGACATGGTCGTGCCCTCGAAATGGACGGACCGTATACTATAAATCGACCGCAATGGATCGCGGAACATAGCGATTTCGCGGTTGGCGTCGAGAGCAGTTTGATGCGACACTCCGGGGGCTAACGCCCTCCGGCTCGCCTTTGTTTATCCAGGATTACCCATGTCCTCTGAATCCCGCAGTCAACTGTTGCAGGTGTTCAAACAACGTGCCTTCTCCTTTGGCAACTTCACGCTCGCGTCCGGCAAGACCAGCAAGTATTACATCAACAGCAAGAAAGCGATCTTCCAGTCCGAAGCCGTGGCGCTGTTGGGCGAGCAGCTTTGGGAGATGACCAGGGACCTTAACATTCAAGCGATGGGCGGCCTGGAAGTTGGCGCCATTCCGATGGCCGCGGCGGCGGCGATGCGCTATCACCAGGAAGGCCGAACTCTCGAAGGCTTCTTCGTTCGCAAACAAGCCAAGGCCCATGGCAGCCAGGAACGGATCGAAGGCGTGCTCGAAGCCGGCATGCGTGTGGCAATGGTGGACGACGTGTTGACCACCGGTGGCTCGGTGATGCAAGCAATTGAAGAAGTCGAGAAACGCGGTGGCGTGATTGTTGCGGTAATATGTATTGTGGATCGGCTGGAGGGAGCGCGGGAATTGCTGGCGCCCAAGTATCCGTATTTGCCCATGTTCACGATCCGCGATTTTGGCGTGTGACCATGCTGACAAAAGTGCTACCGGCCGACGCGGCAGCCATCGCCAAGGCAGCCGCGATTTTGCGCGGTGGCGGTTTGGTCGCATTTCCCACGGAAACGGTTTATGGCCTGGGTGCCAACGCCCTCGACGAGCGAGCCGTGGCCGGCATCTTCGCCGCCAAGGGTCGGCCCAGCAATAACCCGCTCATCGTGCATGTCGCCGATGTTGCGGAGGCCGCTCAACTATCCTCCGCATGGCCAGCCAGCGCAAAGCAACTCGCTGACGCATTTTGGCCGGGTCCCCTGACGCTCGTGGTGCCGGCATCACCACGCATCCCTTCCATCGTCACAGCGGGTGGCTCCGCCGTTGCCTTGCGCGTGCCAGCGCACATGGTGGCCCAATCGCTGTTGCGGTTTTGTGGTTTGCCATTGGCGGCGCCCAGCGCCAATCGTTCGTCGAGCATCTCTCCGACACGTGCCGAACACGTTCTGTCCAGCTTGGAAGGCCGCATTCCAATGATTCTCGATGGCGGCCCGACACCGGGCGGTCTGGAATCGACCGTGCTGGATTTGACGGTTTCGCCGCCAGCGTTGCTGCGCCCCGGTTTGGTGACACCATCGCAGATCGAAGCAGTGATCGGTCCCATTTCCAGGCAAGCTTCAACGGTTGGTATGTTGAAGTCCCCCGGAATGCTGGCGCGCCATTACGCTCCGCGAACACCTCTGGAGTGCGTTGCCGGTGACGGCTGTCGAGCAGTGCAAGCACTCGTCAACCAGGGTCTGCGCGTGGGTTGGTTGCCAATGGCTGAGCAGTACGAGCAACTCGATGTTGCGAATGGCGTGGTTTTGGCGATGCCGCTTGATCCCTCTGCGTATGCCGCCCAGCTTTATGCCGCGTTGCATACGCTGGATGTCAGCGGCGTCGAACGGATCGTGGTGACATCGCCGCCGATGGGCGATGAATGGTTAGCAGTCCATGACCGACTGCGCCGAGCGTCAACAATTTTGTAAACTTGACACCCCGTTGTTGTAACTTGTGCATCCCGCCCGTCCCTCAAAAAGTCCCCTTTTCCCTTACGAAACCTTCTGCTATGGTCCCACCCGCTCGCTGGACGCACGGCGGGCGGCAACGCAGACTCGCAATCAGCTTTGCCGCTCGCGACCCCAAAAGCCCCAGTGAGCAACGGAACAGAACAGGCCCCACGTCCCGCCGGCTCGCCCCAGCCGCCGGCTCGACTCACCTAACCCTGCCGAGATTCCGACCCACTCGTTTCCCGGCTGCGGTCCAGAGAAAGAAGCCCCGTCATGCGCAAGGAAGCGCTGTACGGCCTCGTTGCCGTTTTCGGCACTGTCATTGGCGTTGGAGTATTGTGCCTGCGCGGCGACGCCGGCTGAGGCCCCGCGGGCTGTCCGCCCATGATGATCGGCGGTTCGCCGATGATGATGCAGCCTCAGTTTGCCCCTCAACCGGTGCAAATCTATCAGCCGCCGCGGCAAGGTCAGGCACAAGTTGCCCAACCTCAACCCTGGCCGCCGCAGCAAGCGCAACCGCGGCAACAGCCACAGCCGCAGTTTCAACCGCCTCCCCTGGCGGCACAGCAACCGACCGGGCCGCCTATCGTTCGCGGCATCCGGCCTGACGAGGTGCCAGCGCAGGCCTATGTACCGGTGGTCGAAAGCGTAAAAATGGCCCCGGTGCGTTTACCGTCGCCCGAGGAACTGGGCGTCGGACTCAAGGCGCCAGCGCCGGCAGCCAGTGTGGATTGGAACACGGCCCATGCCCGTCTCCAGCAACTGGGCGGCATCGGTCTGCAAAGCACGCACCTGCCCGATGGCAGAGTTCGCGTTGCCTTCCTGCTGCGGACCAACCAGGTCAACCAGGTTCACCATGTTGAAGCCACGGCTTCGACGGAAGCGGAAGCGGTGGCGGTGGCGCTGAGCGAGGCGGAAAAGTGGGCGTCGCCGAAGCCGTAGTGCATGGGAGATTATTCACCACAAAGGCACAAAGGCCACAAAGGGATGGGAAAGTGAATTGTTGGAAGACGCACGTTGTCACAGTTTGAAGCGCCCAAATGCCGCAGCAGTCCCTCTTTGTGCTCTTTGTGTCTTTGTGGTGAATATCCATAAAATGAAAAGGCCCACGGCTGCTGCACCGTGGGCCTGGCAATCCGAACTTCCGAAATGATCTACCAACTCACCCGCTCCGCCGCTTCGCCGACGCCCAGCCGGTAGCAGAATTGCTCAAACTGCTCGCGGTAGCGATTATCGGAGCTGTGTAGGTGTTCCCCTTCGGTAATCAATTTCATTTTATCGTCGCGTTTGACGCCGGCATTCGTCAGCTCGCGCTGGAACGGCTTCAGGTCCTGCGCGTAAACCACCAACAATTTATGTTCGTCAAATTGCACTTCCAGCGGTTTCGAGATTGACAACACCGCAATGCCCGTGCAACCGTCGTGCAGCAGCAAATCCTCAAAGTCGTAAAAGGTGCTTTTCAAAATCGGCAAGTCGATCCGTTCCCGATGCAAGTCCTTGTGCGTTGGGTTTTTGCCCTCGGCATCATGGCTGGTTTCCAGGACGACATCGACAACTTCGCCGAGCGGATCGAGCATGTCGAGAAAGAGGTCAAACAGTTTCTCGCGCGACACGGCCGCGGCCAGCACCGGCACGCGCAGCGCATTGCGCTTGTCGTTGTAGACCTCCACGCGGTAGCCTTCGGTCGGCTTGACAGGCACCTTTGGCGACGGCCGGACGGCATCGGTCAACCAAAAGTCGCCGTAACGATCAATGCGAAGATGGGCAGCCAATTTTTCGGCGTTCACGGTGGTACCCTGCTTGGGAGCAATGGGATGTGTAAGTTGGGAGCCGTTCGACCGCTGAGATGCGATCACGTTGGTGAAATATAGATCGGGAATGGCTCCCAGGCCAGCGATCCGCCTATATTCTAGCGCGGAGTCAAGGGCTAATGTGAATCGCGTTGCGCAAACTCCTTCCGCGCAGGCAATAGTTGTCAGTTCTCAGTTGCCAGTTGTTAGAAGCAGTTGTCAGTTGGTAGTTGGCTGTTGCCAGAAATGGTCCTTGACAATTGCCAACAATCGCCACTATTTCTGCCAACTGACAACTGACAACTACCAATGCGAAATAGGCCCACTCGGCACCGCAATCGCCACCTCTGCCGGATTGTAATGTAGCGGCGGTCCCTGGTCGCAGAGCCGTTGCACGATGTCATCAAAATCCGCGATAAAATCCAAGCGAATCAGCTTCTGCTGCACCTCGCGTCCCGGCTTCAGCACCCTGCAATACCAGTTGGCCACCTTGCGAAACGTCAAGCAGCCGAAACGCTCGCCACGCTGCCGCACCAACAAATGGAAATGCTTGTGCATGAAATCCAGCCGTTGATGATAGCTGGGCGACTCGCCCGGCTTGCCCGTCTCTTCCCACTGGCAAAGCTGGGCAAAGATCCACGGGTTTAGCAGCGCGCCGCGGCCGATCGACACGGCGTGGCAACCGGTTTCGGCGCGCATGCGGGCGGCGTCGGCGATGCTGCGCACGTCGCCGTTGCCGACGACGGGGATGCGCTCGACTGCGTCCACGACAGCGCGAATGCCGTCCAGATTGACGGCGCCGCCAAAGCCCTGGGCGCGGGTGCGGCCATGAATGATGACGGCAGCGACGCCCGCTTGCTCGAACTCACGGCTAAGAAACGGGGCACTCCAGTTGTCATCATCCCACCCCAGCCGCATCTTCACCGTAACCGGAATCTTGACCGCCTCCACCACCCTTCGCACGAGATTGATCGATCCCGTGGCATCGCACATCATCGCCGACCCGCCGCCGCCGCGCGTCACCTTGTGGACCGGACAACCCATATTGATGTCCACGACGGAAGCACCGTAATTTTCCAGCCAGCGGGCCGCCTCGCTCATCTCGCCGGCGTCGGCGCCGTAAAGCTGAATCGCCAGCGGCCGGTCAACAGGCGTGGTGTCGATCAACTCCATCGTCTTACGACTGGCCCGCACCAGAGCGCGGGCGTTCACCAGGTCGGTCGTGGCCAGGCCGAGGCCGCCCAGTTCACGAATCGCGAGCCGGAAGGGCAACGTCGTGTAGCCAGCCAAAGGCGACAGTATCCAGCGGCTGGGGAGGGTCAGCGATCCAAAGCGGAGATTAGACATGAGGTTATTGTGCCAAATACGCCTCTTTTCGCAAAGCCGCCAGCAGCGGGACAGACGGATTCCCCTCTCTGTTTCTGGCGCTGTTGGGAAAGCGGTGTACATCTATCGATGCGGAAACCGGGGAAAAACTGCGGTTGACAGGCTTTAGTGAACTCGACGGCCGTGCTACAATGATTCCAAAGGAGACGACCGCATGGCCACGACAATGGATATCCGCGAACTTCCCGTCCGTTTCGAGGAAGCCCTCGCACTGGCGTCAGCCGGGCATGAGGTCATTCTCCTCGATGGCTCAACCCCCCAGGCGCGGCTTGTGCCCTTCGCCTCCGCCCCGCCGCGGACTGCCGGACTGCATCCTGGGGCGTTCCAGCCCGCGTCGGATTTCGATGCCCCACTGACTGACGACTTCTGGGCGGGACAATCATGAAGTTGCTGCTGGACACTCACGCCTTCATCTGGTGGGACAGCAACCCCGCTAAGCTGTCTGCGCCAGCGCTGGCTGCCCTCCGCGATCCGGCGAATGAGGCTTGGGTTAGTGTGGCCAGCCTCTGGGAGATTGTTATCAAAGCCCAGCTGGGTAAATTGGATTGCTGATGCCGTTGACCGACATCGTCAAGCAGCAGCAGGCGAACGGATTGCAAGTCCTCTCGGTAACGATGGAGCACGTGCTGGCTGTCGAGGGACTGCCGCTGGTCCACAAGGATCCATTCGACCGCCTGCTCATCTCCCAGGCGATTGCCGAGGGGGCCGAATTGGTTTCCGCGGATCAGGTGGTGCGCCAATACCCGGTGCGCGTCCTGTGGTGAAACCACCCGCTGGCCGAAATGCCCGCGAGCGGGAAGCGTTTTCCCAAGCCGGCCGGGGCTTGATCGCGGCCAGTTGACAATCGCTGCAATTTTATCAGCCCCGGCCACCCCTGTCGCTCATGTCCAACACGGAACTACAACCGCCTAATTGATTTGCGTTGACGCACCAAACGCAGCGGTTAATATTCAGTTTGGGCAAGGTAAGCAATTGTGCGGCGGCGAGGTCCAAGATGAGTTGGGACGTAATGATCTTCAACACGCGCGGCAAACCCCCTCCGCCAATGGAGCAATTTCAAAAAAGCGACTGCGATCCCATAGGATCGCATCTTTATCTTCGCCAACGGATCGCCGATTTCCTTCCCGGTGTCGATTGGTCGGACCAGACATGGGGAATATACGATGGCAGTGGTTTCTCGATCGAATTCAATGTTGGCAAGGATGAGCCTATTGATTCCATGATGCTGCATGTACGAGGTGGGGGCGACGCGATTTCGGCGATTACTGCGTTTGCTCGACCATTGGGTTGGTCCGCCCTTGACTGCTCTACCGGTGACTTCATCGATTTCCACAAGCCATCGCAAGAGGGCTGGGAAGGCTTTCAGGCATTCCGCGATCGAGTAATAGAATAATACTGCGACGAAGGCGCGCATTGATGGTATTAGATTACGTCAATTCTGCGGGGGATGGTCGGGCTGGCAACCTCACCTGTTCACCGTCTATGTTCGGCAACGCGCGGAACACCCGGGAGTGAACCCAATGCCCCCAACCCCCAATCCAACCCAGACAAAACCCACCCAAGGCCGCACCATCGCCGTGGTCGGCGATGTCTACCGCTTCCTTGCCATGAGCGAGGACACCAACGGCAAGTATGCATTGTTAGAGGCGATCGTGCCTCCGGGCGGCGGGCCTCCCCCGCACGTCCACAGCCGCGAGGAGGAAGGCTTCTACGTGCTCGAAGGTGAGATCACCTTTCAGATCGACGGCGAGCGGCTCGTGGCTGGGCCTGGCACGTTCGCCAACATGCCCGTCGGGACGCCACATTCCTTCAAGAACGAGAGCGACCGCCCTGCCAAGATGCTCATTTGGGTCGCCCCCGCCGGGCTTGAGCGGATGTTCTTTGAGGTAGGCAGACCCCTGGCCGAAGGCGCCACGACCACCGCGCCGCCGACGAAGGACGAGATCGAGAAGTTGCTGGCGGCTGCACCACGTTACGGCATCGAGATCCGGTTGCCGCATCACCCCTGAGGCGACCTGTATTTATCCGTGCCATCGGTGTTATCCGTGGTTCACCTTTCCTGCTTGCACTGCCCTCTTCATGCACCCACCCGCCAAGTATGATGATTGCATGAGTTATTACAAGAGCCACGAACATCACGACTTCCTGGGGGCCACCGCTGAGGCCCTGGGTGATGAGACGCTGCAAACAGCCCTGGGCCGCCTGTCCACGACCTTGATGGCCGCCAATCGCCGTGGCTTCGCTAGCCTCACCGACGCCGACCGCCTCCGCGATCACGCCAAGCAGATCAAGGAACACACGCTCGCACATCTGGACAAGTATTTGGAGCAACTGGAAGCCTCCATCCAGCGCATCGGCGGCCATGTGCACTGGGCCGCGGACGGCGCCGAAGCGCGGCGCATCATCGTCGACATTGCCAACAAAGCGGGTTGCAAGCATGCCGTCAAAGCCAAGTCGATGACCAGCGAGGAGATTCACCTCAACCCCGCTCTCCAGGCCGCCGGCATCGAGGTCACCGAAACCGACTTCGGCGAATACATCCTGCAAGTCGCCGGCGAACGCCCCTCGCACATCGTTGCCCCGGCCGTCCACCACACCCGCGAGAGCATTTCGCGCGTGTTATCCGTGGGGCTCGGCGAAGACGTGCCGCCCGATCCGCAAACGCTGGCGCTCACCGGCCGCCGTGTCCTGCGTGAAAAGTTCCGCGCCAGCGACCTCGGCATCACCGGCGCCAACTTCGCCGTCGCCGAAACCGGCACCATCGCCCTGATCACCAACGAAGGCAACGGCCGGCTGACCACAACCTGCCCACGTGTGCACATCGCCCTGATGGGCATCGAAAAAGTAATTCCACGCCTGGCCGATTTGCCGGTGTTCTTGAAGCTGTTGGCCCGCGCCGCGACGGGACAAACGCTGTCGGTCTACACCACCATCATTACCGGCCCGCGCCGCCCCGGCGACCTTGACGGGCCGGAAGAGTTTCACCTGGTGCTGCTCGACAACGGCCGTTCCAAAGTCCTGGCCACACCCTTCCGCGAAAGTTTGCAGTGCATCCGCTGCGGCGCCTGCCTCAACGCCTGCCCCGTCTACCGTCGCATCGGCGGCCACGCTTACGGCGGCGTCTACGGCGGCCCCATCGGCAGCATTCTGACGCCGCTGTACGACAGCGTCACCGACAATCCCCACCTGCCACACGCCTCCAGCCTGTGCGGCGCCTGCGTGGCAGCCTGCCCGGTCCGCATCAACATCCCGCGCATGTTGATCGGCCTGCGCGAACTGGAGCATCACGAGAAGATCAACCGCCTGGAGAAACTGGCCTACGCCCTGTGGGCCCAGGTGCTGCGCCGCCCCTGGATGTATCGCATGGCCACACGCCTGGCCCGAGCCGTGTTGCGTCCCCTGGCCAAGGACGGTTGGTTGTCGCACC
>DASRAT010000045.1:0-14205 GCA_035638015.1 Gemmataceae bacterium
TAAACATGCGCCGGTTGTTGCGGATTAGCTCGGGCACCACATCCACACCGACGTAATACTGCACAGGCAGAACCGATTCCTTGAGCCAATTGAAATCGCCACAAGGGGCGTCGAGCAACGTTGTAATTTCAAGCTCCTGGAGCAGCCTTTCCAACTGGGGCCGAAGCATTGCCGTGCGAACTACCGTGGAACCTGGGCCAGAGCGCGATTGATCATTGCCCCACGCATTGGTGCGGTAGATATTGACAAACGTGTCCCGCATGGCCGATGGCCGGCGCCAAACCCGCATGCATGATTTGAAAACAGTTTGCATGGCGTGCTTCATGCTGGTCCTTTCCGCCCAAAGAAAACGGCCAATTTACACGCACTTTGCTGCCCCGGTCAATCGCAGCCAGGTTCGCGTTGCACTTCCCGCCGCAGCCGGATACCTTTGGATTGTTGATTTGTCGTCAGGTGCGCGATGCCAGAGTTGCCAGTCGACCTACCATTGCCGCGGGGCAGGGGGGCTTTCGTTGTTGCCCATCCCGGGCATGAATTGCGCGTGCACGGTTTTCTGGAAGCACTGCAACCCATCGTATTTGTGCTGACCGACGGCTCGGGCGGGGCAGGGGAGTCCCGTCTGCAATTGACCCGGCATTTGGTCGAGCGCGCCGGCGCTCGATGCGGCAGCATTTTCGGCTATTTCACCGATCGCGCGTTGTACGAGGCAATTTTGCACGGCGAATTACAACGGTTCACAAGTTTGGTGGACGAGCTGGCCCAAGAATTGGAAGGGCAGGGGAGTGCCTATGTCGCCGGCGACGCCACCGAAGGCTACAACCCCGCTCACGACGTGTGCCGTTTGCTGGTGGACGCCGCGGTCACAATCGTCAGTGCAAGGCAGGGCAGGGCACTGGGGAATTTCGCGTTTCCCTTGACAGGATTGCCATCGGTGCCGCCCTGCGGCTGTGGCGACAACGCCGTGCGTTTGACGCTTGATGCCAGCGCTTACCAGCGCAAGTTGCAAGCAGCCAGGGATTACTATCCACTGCGCCACGAAGTGGACGATGCTGTTCACGCAGCTGGGCCAACAGCATTTCAAGATGAGCGGCTATTTCCCGTTCTGGCCAGTGCTTTGGACGGCATGCAGCCAGCGGAAGCTCCGTTTTACGAGCGCTATGGCCAGCAGCAAGTCGCCGCCGGGCGGTATCGGCAGGTCTTGCAGTACCGCGAACATTTTTCGCCGCTCCGCCAGGCCATTGCACTGCATGTCAAGGCAACCCTCGCCACTTGATGTCACGGCTTATCGACCAGCACTTCGGTGGACTTGATGACAGCCCGAACCTGATCGCCGGCCTTCAGCCCCATCATTTCGGCCGATGTCCGCGTGATGACCGAGACAATTTCGAGGTTGCCGACTGTCAACAACACTTCCGCCATGACGCCGCCAAGCTTGACGGATTTGACGGTGCCCTGGAATTGGTTGCGTGCGCTGAGCATGCTTAGCCTCCGTTGGTGAGAGAGCAAGACCAATAATACAATGGCATCATATGGCGAGAATAATAGCCGACATCCAGTCGCCAACGGGTCGATGCACAATTACATCAACTCCATCATATGCTCACCGCCGTGGGCCGGATTGCCGACCAATTGCCGCCGCCCGGGATCGACCACCAAATCCATTAGTTCCAGAGGCACCTGCCCGATCAGTACGGGGCAAGCATCATCAACTTCCGTGACATCACAAATACAATCGCGTCCCTGGACCGTTAACCTGACCGCGCCAAACGTCGGCATCTCACGCACACCCGCAGTGGTGACTGCCAACCGGGTGCGTAGCGGCAGCAGGCCGAGTTGCTGGACCAGGCGGCGCGGCAGCGATAGTCCGGTAGCGCCGGTATCGATCAGTGCCTCCTGGACCTCGAAGCGGCGCGCCTGGTCCGCGGGCATCTCTCCGCGATGAACGCGGTACACATCCTCAAGGCTTTCCACCACTGCCGGTACAGCAACCCGTCCCATGCGACACCTCGATCAATTTCACTAAATACGACTGAGCACCCAGGGATTATAGCAACCACAGGCCAAAGGTCCGAAACGGTAATCCTATTAAGCATTCTCTCGACCTCAGACAATGGGAACGCGAACCTCAATCCTCTGCCGCGCTGGTCGGCGCCGACCTGTACAACTCCTCAATCTGCGCCCCATACCTCCCAAAAATCACCCCTCGGCGCAGCTTCAGGCTCACCGTCAATTCCTCTGCCGCCACCGAAAATGGCCGGGCCAAAATCAAAAAACACTTCACCTTCTCCCAACTGGCCACTTCCTTCAAAGCGGTTTGAATTTTGTCCTCCAAAAGTTTCCGCACTGCCGGATGCTTCGCCAACGCCTCATCGTTTTCCTTGGCTACCTCCGCCGGCAATGATTTGCGAACAACCGCCCACTGTGGCACGATCAGCGCTGTCAAGAAACTGCGGCCTTCGCCGTAAATCACCGCCTGATCGATGCACGGCTCGCCCAGAAGGAGCCCTTCAATGAAATTAGGCACCACTTTCTTGCCGCTCGACAGCACCATGATCTCTTTCTTGCGGCCGGTGATTTTCAAGAAGCCGTCGGCGTCAAGCGTGCCGAGGTCGCCGGTGTGAAACCAGCCATCCGGGATCGCCCGTTGGGTTGCTTCCGGATCGTTCCAGTAGCCCTTCATGACTTGCGGCCCGCGCGTCAGGATTTCGCCGTCGAGGCCAATGCGCAATTCCACGCCGGGAATCGCCAGGCCGACGGTGTCCAGCTTGAAGTTATCCTTGCGATTGAACGTCAGCACCGGCGCGGTTTCGGTCAGCCCGTAGCCTTGCAAAATGTTGAAGCCCGCGGCGTGATAGGCTTCGGACACGGGGCAGGGCAGGGGGGCGCCGCCCGAGCCAAGCCATTCCATGCGTGGGCCGAAGATGCCCTTGAGCCGCTTGCCAGTAATAGCCGGGTCAGGTCCTGCAACCATCGGCAGCAGTTTTTCATAGAAGCGCGGCACACAAGAGATGTGGGTCGGTTGAGTTTCCATGAGATTTAGGACCACCGTCTCCGACGATTCGGCCAGTGCCAGCGTCACGCCGGTCACCAGGCTGACGTAATGATCGACAGTGCGGCCATAAATATGACTGAGCGGCAGCCAGCTGAGCACCACCGCATCCGGCTCGCGCGGCGATGCGTCATCGCAAGCGACGGCATTGGACAACAAGTTGCCGTGCGTCAGCATTACGCCCTTGGGATTGCCGGTTGTGCCCGAGGTGTACATGATCGTCGCCAGATCATCGCTGCCAAGCGATAATTCACGGCGTTTGAGCTCAGCGGCACGGAAGGGCAGGGCACCTCGGCCACGCTGCAAAAATGCCGGCCACCAGCTGTTATCCGTGCCCAATGCGTCACGATCGAAGACAACAACGCCCTCTAACGCAGGCAGTTTGTCGCGAATCTGGCGGACTTTTTCCATCTGCTCGCGCGTGGACACGAACAGCCAGCGCACGCCCGCGTCAGCCAATTGATAATGAATTTGCGACGCCGTCAATGGCGCATGTGGCGGCACGTTCACCGCGCCAGCCGCAAGGATTGCCATGTCAACCAGCAGCCATTCGAGCCGGTTTTCCGACAACAATCCAACGCGGTCGCCGGCCTGAATGCCGACATCCGCCAGTGCTGCCGCGCACGCCAGCGACCGGCCACGGTAATCGTCCCAGGATAGATCGTGATACAGGCCATCGCGCTTGTACCGTAAGGCCATGCGCGGCCCCAAATCTTCGGCTCGGCGGCGATGCAACTCGGCAAGATTGCGATACGTCATGTTCGCGCCTTTCCATGGTGAGTGCTGCGCTGGTGAGATTCAACCTGCAACATGCCTTCCTTCACTGTACTATGACATAAGGGAGAACGCTACCGGGCAACGCAACCCGCGCTCCGCTTCGCGTCGCGGCTAAACGATCCACACAGGAGGTCGTCATGGAACTCAACGACAATCACCAATCATCGGGTCGCCGCGAGACGATGCTCACGATCATGCTGACCGTGCTGGTCGGCGGGGCCTTTCTGTTGTTTCTGATCTTCGTCACCGGCGGCTTTTTTTTCTATGTGTTCCTTTCCGTGGCCGTTATCACCGCGGTGGGTTATTTCCACTATCTGCTTTGGGGCCAATCCATGACGGATGAGGTCGCCGACGAGCAGGCGCATGACGCCGCCCTGGAACAGCAACGACATGAAAGTGAACTGCTCCGCTCGGCAATGCGTCACAAACGCTTTTAAATCCGCGTCAATTCATTGACGAGCGGCTTATTGACGAGCGGCGGGGTTTATCCCCGCCGGGACAAGCCCGGCGGCTCGTTATGACAAAAAGCCCACGAGTAAGAACTCGTGGGCTTCTTTGTTTTGCGGTGTCGCAAACAACTACTGTTTGGACGCACCTGGAATCATCGGCATGTCCATTTGCGGCCGGCCTGTGCCCATTGCGGAAGGTTGGAACACGGGATTGACCGACAGCCGCATGAACTGGCCGTCTGCCGACAGATGGCCTTGCGTCGTCAAGTAAACGCCGCCGGCGCCGGCGCCACCTTGATACACGAGTTGCTCAGGTTGCCCCTTGGCGGGCGGCGTCGGAATCGTCACAGGTGCGCCGCCTTTGTATTTGCTGATGGCTGCCGAAACACCCTTGGGCCCAGTGCCGCTCACCGGGTCGGCGATGTCGCGCAGCTTGGTCAGCACGTGCTCGATCTTGACGTTCTCATCCTTGGACTCGCGCGGCTGCGCCGGGGCCACCTGGGCCATGTCGGTCCGGCGGCCGTTGGCCAGGACGAATTTCATCGTCTGAACCTGGTCAATCGTTACGGTTTCGATGCGGAGCTTTTCTTGCGGCGTGCCTGCGTGCTGCACAATTTCCAGGCGGACCTTGCCGCCCTCCGGTTGGCCCCACAGGCGTTTGACCGTTATCTGGTATTCGCCTGAGAACGCCATGCTGGCGGTGTAGGTCGCTTTGCGCTGGCTGCCGAGGTTCAAGCCGCTCAGGGCGCCGCCGCCGGCAGTCATGCGGTATTGCGAGGAGCAGACCGTTCCCGGCGGCTCCTTGACTTCCAATTCTAGATCGGCATTGCCGCTGGCGCCCGGCTCCCATGTCATGTGAATCACCAGATCGCGCTGCTTGAGCTTTTGCAACGCCGCCTTGAGCTTGGCCGCCTCGTCCGTGCGTTTTTCGCTCTGAAGCGTTGAAACCAATTTATCAACCTTGATGCCGGCCTTGAGCTGGAGCGTCGTGTTGTCGCCCGCCCAGTCCTGGCTGACCAGCTTGGACACAGCCCATTCCATGCCCTTGATGTCCTTGCCTTTCTCGGCGTAGTACAGGGCTTCGGCGTAAGCATTGGGCAAGCCCGGCTCGAGCCGTGCCGCTTGCTGGCAAAACGCCAACGCCTTGCCATATTGTTGATGATCGCCGCAAGACTGGGCCGCCTTGAGGTAACTCTGAGCGTCCTTGGGATTGAGCGAGATCGCAGACAAGCGAGCGCGCTGCACTTCCTCGGAATTGGCGCCGCTGAATTCCATGGCGATAGCCAGGGCCTCATAGACCCACGGTTGCACGATGATCCCCTGGCGCAGATTGGCCTTGAGGAACTCGGCCGCGTGGTCGTACATCTCTTCGTCGAACAGGAAATCCGCCACGGCGACGATCATGCCGGGGTGGGTTTGTCCCTTGATAAGAGCCTCCTGCCAGATCTTGCGCGGATCAAGCTTGGCGACGGCCTTGTCGAGCGCGGGATCGCCGTCCTTGCCTTTGACACCAGCAACGTCCGGTTTGTCCCTGGGGTCGCCAATGACGACGACGCCGGGTTTGTCTCTCATCAAGTTGAAGTCATTGGCGATCTCTCCCTTGGCCGGTTCACGTTTGGCGTAACCGCCGCCGAAAATGCCGCCCGTGGACTTGTAGTGTTTGCGGGCCGTGCCGTTGACGATCAATGCCAGGCCCTGCGGATAAAAGGCGATGCTGTTGGCCTTGTTGGCTGGATCGTTCGGGTCGAGGGGCGCTGTGGGGAAGCCCGGTGTGCCCGGAACGGGGTTGCCACCCGGCTGGCCGAACGCTCCGCCGATTACGCCACCACCGCCGCCGACGCCAAACGCGCCCACGCCGCCGCCATACAGGCCGCCGCCAAACGGGCTGCCTTGATATTGCAGCTTGCAACTCTGCGGCCGCCAATCATCGGCGTTGCCAACAACTTGACGAATGAGCAGGATCAAACCCTGGTCAAGACCGCTGGTGCCCACGGCGCCAAGGCCGCCGTTAAATTGATTGAAACCGAGGCAGTTCTGGCCGGGAACCTGAGCACCCGGAATACCGCCGGCGCCCAAGGCGCCGTACAGACCAGCACCGCCAATGCCGCCAATGCCGGCAATGCCGGTAACGCCACCAATTTGGCCGGGAAAGCCGATACCGCCGCCGATGCCGCCCGGGAATCCGATGCCACCGCCGATGCCACCGGGGAACCCGATGCCACCACCGATGCCGCCCGGGAACCCGATGCCACCACCGATGCCACCAATCCCAGCAATGCCGCCAATGCCTCCGATGCCGCCAATCCCACCAATGCCACCGATGCCGGCAATGCCGCCTGAAATGCCACCAATACCGCCAATGCCACCGATGCCACCACGAATGCCACCAATACCGCCTTGAATGCCGGCAATGCCGCCTTGAATGCCGGCGATACCCGCGACACCCGCGGCGCCTGCCGCGCCTGCGGCGCCGTTGATTCCCACAAACGGATTGGTCGTGGCACTGACCGGAATAACCAGGTCGCCCACAGGATAGACCCGAAGCACTTTGTCCGCGACTTGCCGGTCAACAGTCGTGATTTCCACATAATTGCGGCGAATCAAATAGGTCGCGTTCTTGGTCGGAATCTTCGACAGCGCCAGCCGCAACGCAGTGGCGATGCTCATTTCCGGCGGAAACGGCGGGAATGAAACTTTCGTGTCATAAATCAAACTCTCATCAATTTCCGGATTTGCTTCTTTGAAGGCATCCACGTCGATGAGGATCGGGAGTTTCTTGCCTTTGGCGTCCAGTCTCAAGTAAACGATGCCCAAAAACTCCTTCAGGGTCATGCTGGGACCCTGGAAGGCCTTGGTTTCAATGTACGAGTCCAGAATCCGGCCAAGTTCGTCAGCTTCTTTGCGGCCCTTGGGATCGTCCATAAAATCTGCATTCTGATAAAGCTCGATGCGGCGCTTGCTGAGGATCTCCCAGGCCTTGAGCTGTTGCGACGCCGGCAGCCGGGTCATGAAGTGTATCGGCGGCTCATCCGGCAGGGGAATGTGGGCCTTGTCGATTTCCAGCATGATCGCCAGGAATTGACGCTCGCGCTCCGGCCGCAGGTCTTGCTGCACTTGCAAATTGTAAGCTGCCAGGGTTTGCGTGTAAGCGGCTTGCGTCGCAGGCGGCACTTGCATGCCCTTGATCCTGGCTTCTTCCTGAATTCGCATCAGGCCCTGGAGAATCTCGGCAGTGTCGGCCTGACGTTTGAGAATGTCATATCGGGCCTCGTTCATCAGGCTCTTGTAAGTATTGAACCGCGCCTCAAAACGCTCTTCTAGCGTCTTTTGCAACATCGCCTTGTCTTTCCGTTCCAGCAGGGTTGCGACATTGGCTTGCTCCTGCTCGCGCTGGAGCTTGTAGATGGCGCCATCGGTGGCGACCTTGCGCAGTGTTTGTTCCAACTTCTTGAGCAGATTGTTGCGGACGTCAAAGGTCAAATCGGGATGATCCTTGACGCGGAGCAGGGCAGTGCGGACGCGCTCATGGGCGCCTTCCGGGTCTTTTTTCAACTCTTGAAGAGCAGTCCGCATGTCGCCTTCGACCTGCTGAGTGAGCATTTGCTCTTCGAGAATGATGCGATCCTGGTGAGCCTTCAACGCGTCTTGAGCCGCCTTGCCGGGATTGACAGTCGGATCAACGACCTTGGGCTGTTGAACGCCGTCGCCCTGGTCGGCCAACTTGGCGATCTCGTCGGAGGTGAGGCGAACGATGCCGTCTTTGGCCTCGAACTTGGTCGCCTTGCGATGGGTGTCGCTGAGTTTGTCCACCACGACCTTGCGACTAACCTTGCCGCTTTTCAGGCCGTCGACCAATTTCAGGCCCGCTTTGGCTTCGGGATCATGCGGATCGACCTTGAGAGCCTGCTCGTACAGGCGGGCGGCAGCTTCCCAGTTGTCCTTGTGCATTGCCAACTGGGCGCTATTGAGGAATTCCTCGTGCATGCCCCGGTTGGTTTCGTAAGCGAACACCAGGGCGCGGTCGGCCCGGATCAGGGCTGGTTGGTCCTTGGCGTTTTGCCACTGGTCTACCATGCTGACCAGGAAATAGTTGTCCAGTTCCGGCGCCGTCACGGTGTCCGTAACTTTGCAGGTCACTTTTTCCGCTTTGCCGCCGACAAAGCCCTCGATGCTGGCCGTCAATTGCTTGGCCGCTTTCATCTTGCCGATGACAAGAGTTGGTGCATCGGCGCGGAGCGGCGGCAGCTTGCTCGGCAGCGATTCAATCACTTCCGCCGGCATCGTGGCCTTGGTCGGATACAGGATCGGAGCGGCAAGGGTTTGCTGAATGCGGGGCACGGCCTCTTCGGCCTTTTCTTGCATCAGGGTGACACGGATGACAATGCCGCCCGTGCCGGTGGCCAGGCCGTGCAGATTAGTGGGATCCAACTCCCGGCCGAGGGGCACGGGGAAGAAGCCGATTTTGTGCTCGACCATTTTCTTGGTGAGAGCAGCGCGATCGGCCGCCATCAGCGGCGCTTCGTTGCTTTGGCCGTCGCCGAGGTAGAGGATGACCAGTTGGCGTTCGTCATTATTAATGACATCAAAGCTATTGATGGCCTTGGTCAACGAAGACTTTAGATCGCTGACGCCGGCAGGGTAGTGTTCGTCCAGGGCCTTGAGAGCGTCCTGCACCTGCTTGGCGTCTTTCGAGGGGTCGATGAAATTCTTGGTGAGGTTCCGCGTGAACTGCTCATGCGAAGTGCCCACGGTCCACAAAGAAAAGCGGTCGCCAGGCGCCGCCTTCTTCATCAGCTCATCCGCAAGCTGCCGGGCGGCGATGAAGTGGGGACCGGCCTGCGTGGCCGTGGTGGAGATCATGATCAACACATCACGGGGCCGGGGCACAGGGGCGCCAAGTTGCGGCTTGAGCTGCCAGGCAAAGAGCTGGTCGCCTTGCAACGGCTGGTAGGTGACCACGCCGCCGACGGCGAACTTGGACTGGGCCAACGACTTTTCGGGGTCATTGGGCAAACCGCCTGTTTGAGTGGCGTCATCGGGTGGGAGCAGAGAGCGGCCGTCTTTTTTGGCCTGGCCAGGATCGCCCCATATAACCGGAGAAGTGACGAGAGCCGCCGCGGCCAGAAGGATCGCGACCGCCCCAAGCCGAAATGAATTGGCCATCTTCGAAACCTCTTGCGAAAGGATAGGCGAACTGAACGAACCTGCCTCGGAGCGCCCAGTTGATATTCTACGGATAATTGTAAGTCAAAGCCTGGATTGCATTCCAGTGAAATCTTACTGGGACAGCCGCCCTGCGCCCCTTATCTTGACCGCACACGCGGCACAAGCCCTTTCCCGTGCCTTTGCGACAAACTGGGACTGGAAGTTTCAACCCATTCTGCTACACTTCTTTGTCAAGATGCGCATGCTCCCGGTCATGAAACGCCACGGGCGGCGGAACTTGCGCCTGCTTTCTTGATTTTTGTCGTTTTTTAGATCGCCACGCGCGGAGCGCACCGATGTCTTCCAAACACCGGCTTCCCTTCGAAAAGGACATTTACCAGCTCGAAGACGTGCTGGCCAAGCTGGAAGCCGATGCCGGCGGCCAAGTTGGGGCCAGCGACGAAGTGCGCCGCATCCGCCGTGAGCTCCTCAACCTCAAGCGCAAGATCTACGGCAACCTGACTCCCTGGCAAACAATTCAGGTGGCCAGACATCCCCAACGGCCTCAGCTGCTGGACTACATCGACCTGATTTTCGACGAATTCGTGGAACTGCACGGCGACCGCGCCTTCGGCGACGACCGAGCCATCCGCGTCGGCTTCTCCCGACTGGGCGATTTCAAGGTCGTCCTCATCGGCCATCAGAAAGGGCACAACCTCAAGGAACGCAACGAGTGCCATTACGGCTGCGCTCACCCCGAGGGCTATCGCAAGGCCCTCAACAAAATGCGCCTGGCCGCCAAGTTCAAGCTGCCCATCATTTGCCTCATCGACACCCCCGGCGCTTTTCCGGGCATCGGCGCCGAGGAACGTGGCCAGGCCCAGCTCATCGCCACCAGTTTGTTCGAAATGTCCCGTCTGCCGGCGCCGATCATTTGCGTGGTCATCGGGGAGGGGGGTTCCGGCGGCGCCCTGGGCATTGGGATAGGCGACCGGGTCAGCATGCTTGAGCACGCCTACTACTCCGTCATTAGCCCCGAGGGCTGTGCGGGCATCCTCTGGAAGGTCGCCACGGACGATACCAAACCGAAAGCCGCCGAGGCCCTCAAACTCACCTCCCGTGACCTATTTCGCCTGCGCGTCATTGACGACATCGTCCCCGAGCCGATCGGCGGGGCCCACCGCGACCACCGCGAGATGGGCAACACGCTCAAGGCTTACCTGCTGCGCTACCTCCGCGACCTTCGCAACATGCCCGCGGCAGAGTTGCTGGACCAGCGTTACCAGAAGTTCCGCCGGATGGGCGTTTTCCTGGAAGGCCAGGAAGGGCAGCTGGAAGCCGCCGCTGGCCAGTAGCCATAACTCCTTATGGCCTCATACCTTATCAAATGCGGCTCAATTAAACATAAGGCATATTATCGGACGTTGGCCATTTGGAGCCGGGTCTTGGTCTAAACCGACCTAAACCTCGAACGTCCGATAATGTGCGTTATGTTTAATTGAGCGTTCGGCGTTACTGGCAGCTCTGGCATCTTCAGAATCCCTTTTGCACTCCCCGTCAATCGCCTCATCATGACCTCCAGACGGTTGGCCAAAGTTTCCGTACACTTTCCGCACCACCCTTCAAGGAGAGTTTACCCATGCGCAAAATCCGCTGTTTGATGTTTGTTATAACTGCCGGCCTGGCGTGCTGGTGCGTGGCCGGCGGCGGCGCCGTGGACGGCGCAAAGATTGACCAGGGCAAGACCATTGAGCAAATCAAGGAAAAGGGCGAATTCTCCGCCGATACCGCCAAGGACAAGGTGAAGCCCCAGTCGCCGGCCAAGCTTTACGCCGTGGAGTGCGTCGCCGGGCGAACCTACACAATTGAATTGCGTAGCGAAGAGTTTGACGCCTACCTAAGGCTTGAGGATTCGACCGGCAAGATCGTGGCGGAAAACGATGACGACGGCGGCGGCGCCAAGGGAACTGACGCCCGTATCGTCTACAAGGCGCCCAAATCGGGAACTTACACCATCGTGGCCACGGCTTACGGCACGGCCAACAAGGGCAAGTACACGCTCACCGTCGTTCATGACGGCGCCGGAGCGCCGCCGGACATCAAATACCTCATTGACGTGAAAGCCAAATTGACCAAGGACGATCCCAAGGACAAGGATCGCGGTGGTGTGTGTTACATGAAATCGTACAAGATCGACATGAAGGCTCAGACCACTTATGTAATCCAGCTGGACAGCAAGGATTTCGACGCCTTTATCCGCCTGGTCGATGCCGGCGGCAAGGAGGTTGCCAGTGACGACGACGGCGCCCTGGACGGCCTCAACGCCAAATTGGTTTACCAGTGCAAACAAACAGGCGCTTACACCATCGTGGCGACGACGTTCGCGCATCCCGACACGGGCGAGTTTCATTTGCGTGTTCACGCCAAATGACGACTCCCATCACATTGTCCCATCTCAACACAGAGGAGCATCCATGAGCAAGGTCCGTTACATCCCCGAAGGCTACCACACCATCACGCCCAGCCTGGTCATCCACGGCGCGGCGGCCGCCATCGACTTTTACAAGAAAGTCCTTGGCGCCAAGGAAGTCATGCGCATGGCCATGGGCGGCAACAAAATCGGCCACGCCGAGCTGCAAATCGGCACGTCCAAATTGATGCTGGCCGACGACTTCCCTGAAATGGGCGCCTGCTCGCCCCCTGTCGGCAGCAACAGCCCGGTCACCATCTTCCTTTACGTCGAAGACTGCGACAAAACCTTCAACACTGCCGTTGCCGCCGGCGCCAAGGCATTGATGCCGCCCGCCGACATGTTCTGGGGCGACCGTTTCTGCAAATTCCAGGATCCCTTCGGCCACAACTGGGCTGCCGCCACCCACATCGAGGACGTGCCGCCCGAGGAAATGCCCAAACGCCAGGCCGCTGCAATGGCCGCGATGGGACACAAATAACCGATATTTCGTGGCACAGGCGGCTCGCCTGTTTTTGTGGGGCAGGCTTTCCAGCCTGCCAGGCATTCAAGTAACCCCTATTTCGTGGCACAGGCGGCTCACCTGTTTGGGTTTTTCCTTGGGAGCCGCCTGTGCCAACCCTGCATGCACCGTCAAAGCTTGCCAAACCAAGCCCATCTCTCCCCTAAATTCCGTTTGGTTTCCTAACTACCGTGTGTACAACCCCCCTGCCCCGGTTTATACTCGTGGTCAGCATTGCACCGTCCGTGGGACGGCCATCCCAGGCCGTCCATGAGCTTTGGGACAGCCAAGGAAGGCAATCTCCCGCGTTTGAGGTTGCGCCATGAGTCTGCCTAAATCTCTCTTCCGCTTCGCGTTGTGCCTTGGTTTCATTTTGGTGATCTGCCAGGGCACGGCTCGCGCCGACGACCAGGTTGATCGCCGCAAACTCTTCGCTGACAATGTCAAAGGCTGCGTTGCCGTCATGACCACCGGCGGCCCGGCGACCGGGTTCGTGGTCGATGTCAACAAGCGCCTGATCGTCAGCTGCCAGCACGTCGTCGGCACCAAGGAGGAGGTGGACATCCTCTTCCCCGCGTACAAGGACGGCAAACTGATTCAGGAACGCAACTACTACTTGAAGACGGCAACCAAGGTTAAAGGCAAGATCGTCAGCGCCAATAACAAATGCGACCTCTGCCTGATTCAGGTCGACGCCTTGCCCGAGGGAACGCAGGCACTCCGCCTGGCGTCCGACAGCGGCCAGCCCGGCGACAACCTCAACTTGATCGGCAATCCCGCCGCCAGCGGCGCTATGTGGAACTACACCATCGGCACCCTCCGGGCAGTCTACAAAAAGAAGTTCACCTACAAGAACACCAGCCACGAAGTCGAAGCCATCATCGGCGAAACACAGCTGCCGGCCAATCCCGGCGACAGCGGCGGTGCCGTCTTCAACGACAAGGGCGAAGTCCTGGGTGTCCATTCCGGCGGCACACCGGACGCCGTCCAGCTGATGGCCACCTACATTGATGTCGTCGAGTTGCGCAGGTTCATCGACGCACCCTTCCAGCTGACTGCCAAGGCCTCCACCTTCGAGGAGTTCTTCACCGCCGCCAACGATCACTTTCACAAAAACGAAATCGACAAGGCCATCGAGGCTTACACCAAGGCGATCAAGCTCAATCCCAACCATTCCGAAGCGTGGCGGTCCCGCGCCAGCGCATACATCCGCAAGAAGCAATACGACAAGGCCCTGACCGACTGCAACGAAGCTATTTCCTGTAACCGGGCCAATGCCAAGGCCTACAACGACCGCGCCGTCTGCCATGGCGCCAAGGGCGATTACCAAGCCGCCATCGCCGACTATGACGAAGCCATCCGCTTCAGCCCCAAGGAAGCCCTCTATTACGCCGGCCGCGCCTGGGCCAACAACGGCCTCAAGGAGCACCACAAAGCGATCAGCGATGCCGACCAAGCCATTCGCCTCAAAAGCGACTATGCCTTGGCCCTGAGGGAACGCGGCCTGGCCAATCTTTGGCTAAAGGATTACGACAAGGCTCTCGACGATCTCAACCAGGCCGTCAAGATCGAAAAGACCAACTTCGAGACCCTTTACTACCGCGGCGTGACCTTTGCTTCCCTAAAAAAATCGGCCGAGGCGATCAAGGATTTCGACGAAGTGGTCAAGCTCAATCCCAAGTACGCTCCCGCCTACAAGGAGCGCGGCACCCTGCATTACCAAAACAAAGATTACCAGCTTGCCGCAAAGGACTATTCGGAGGCGATCAACCTCAACTCCAAGGACGCCCAGGCCTATCTGTGGCGCAGCTGG
>DASRAT010000046.1:0-3914 GCA_035638015.1 Gemmataceae bacterium
CTTCTGGGGACGGGTCGGTTTTTCCAGCAGATCGCCGGCGAGTTGCCAGGTGATGAATTTGTCGTAGGGCAGATTTTGGTTGAACGCCTCGATGACCCAATCGCGCCAGGGCCAAAGATGGGTGTCGCCGTCGGCCTGGTAACCGAACGAATCGGCATAGCGGGCCGCGTCCAGCCATTCGAGGGCCATACGCTCGCCATGGGCGGGGGAAGCGAGCAAGCGGTCCACGACCTTCTCATACGCATTGGGCGAATTATCGGCGCGGAAGGCATCGACGTGTGCCGGCGTCGGCGGCAGGCCAGTCAAGTCAAACGTAACGCGGCGAATCCAATCATCTTTGGACGCCTCCGGCGAGGGCTTGAGATTTTCCCGATCCAGACGAGCCAGGATGAAATGGTCGAGCGGGTTTTTTGGCCAGATCGCATTGGACACCACGGGCACTGTTACCTTGGCGGCGGGCGGCAGAAAAGCCCAGTGTTGCTTGTATTCCGCTCCCTCTGCGATCCAGCGCCGCAGCAACTCGATTTCGTGGTTGCTCAAGGTCAACTTGGATTTGGGCGGCGGCATTTGTTGGTGATCGGTGGCCGTGATGCGTTTGATTAGCTCGCTCTCGCCGGGTTTGCCGGGGACGATTGCCAATTGGTAGGCGCTGCCAGCCACATCCAAACGCATTTTGGCTTTGCGGTTCTTTTCATCGGGACCGTGGCAAACGAAACAGCGGTCGGCCAGGATGGGGCGGATGTCGAAGTTGTAATCGAGCTTGGGCGAAGGCTGGTCGGCGACGCTCGGGCGCGTAGCAAAAAGGCCGCCGATGGTGGACGAGATCAAAGCCAGCGTCAACCACCATACAAAGCGAGGCAGGTTCCTTGAAATGTTCATTGCAAGGGTCTCGACAGCCGAGGCTCGCGCATGAGCCATGGCATATTGCGTGCCGGAAATGACTCCAATCTGCGCAGAGTCAAGTCTGCATCATGTGCCAATGCTTGACCATACGAGCGGGCGCGGCAGCTTGTCTGTGCTCGGTTGCTATTAAACAGCGGCAACGCCCGCCGGCGTTTGCCTCAGCAAACCGGGCGCCGAAGTTGCGCTGTGGTCTCGCCCCCGATAGACGCCAAAATCGTAAAACCAGTACCGCTTCGCCAATCGGTATAGCCAGTTCTTTTCCGGCACCTCCTGGCCAGGATTGAACTGGGATGTTCGCGGCCGCATGGCATCCAGTTCCGCCAGTGCTGTGCCGCGCACCGTCGCGTCCTTGGCCCCGTGCGTTTCCACCAACTGTTTAAGCAAATCGGGCCGCTCCAAAACGATACAGCCACGCGTCGAGGATTGGGCCAACTCACGGAAATCGCGGAGAAAGGTCGATTTCAAAAACTTTTCTTTTAAGGTGCGGCCATCTTCTTGCGTGCTGTGAATCGATTCCTTGGAAAACTGCACGATCGGGCACGGCTCAATGTCGCCCCAGGGGTTGATGTGGTGCGTTAATCCAGTCGCGGCAGGGCACAGGGCCTGGCCTTCCCCGTCGAAATAGGCGTCGATGATGATAATCGCTTTCTTGGCCCGCATCTCGACGACGAATTTGCGGGCCTGCAGTTGTTGCTCGGGTGTAAGGCACAAATCGGGGCAGGCGTCGGGGCCCATCGGGCGGTAGACGTGAAACCAGGTGTACATGACACCCATCTCGATCAGACGGTCCACCCATTTTTCGTTGAGCAGGTCGTCGATATTGGTCTGGCACAGGCTGGTGCAAACACCCGTGAAAACCTTGTGCTTGAGGCAGTTTTCGACACCTTGCAAGCTTTTGGACAAGACACCGGCCCGGCCCCGGCGCTCGTCGCTGATGATCTCGGTGCCTTCGATGCTGATGAGCGGCGTGACATTGCCGAGGTCACGCAGTCGCTTGGCGCGGTCTTCAGTAATGAAGTGGCCATTGGTAAAAACCTGAAAGTAGCAATCAGGATGAGCCGCGAGGATGTCTAGTAATTGGGGATGCATGAACGGCTCGCCGCCGACGATGCCGAAGAAGACGTTGCCCATCGCCTTGGCTTCGCGGATCAGCTTGTGCATGGCGTCCGGCTTTATCGTCTCTTGTTTGGCGGCGACATCGACCCAGCAGCCCTGACAGCGCAGATTGCAACTGTTGATAATGGATATGTACAAAAAAGGCGGAAACACTTCGCCGCGTTTCATGCGCGATTTGTGGCGCTGCACTGACAGCATTCCCTTAAGGCCCATGTTCCAGGCCAGCTTCCAGAGCAAGCGCTTGTCGGTTTCAAACAGGAGGCGTTTGGCCATTTGCAAATACATGCGGACCTCGATGGGGCGGGAAACGTGGTCTCAGCAGCAATCTTACCTTTCCATATGCTAACGATGCCGAGGACAACTTGCCACTGACAAGGAGACGATCATGGTGCGATTTGCAGCGATTTGTTTCGCAGTCTTCGGAAGCGGCGTGTTTGGCATGGCACCGTCGTTGGCACAGCCCAAGGGCGACCCCAAGCCGGTCCTGGTCAACGTCCGCGGCTTTGACTTCACCTACGCTGCAACCTTCAAAGACCTTCCTCAAGGCAAGACGTTGAACGCGTGGTTGCCGCTGCCGCAGACCACGCTCGATCAGGTAATCAGCATCAGCAGCGCAACCATTCCCGGCAAATCAAGCATTGCCAGCGAGCCACAGTACGGCAACCAGATGCTCTATTTTGAAGCAATTCCGGACGCAAAGGGGCAGGTCACGGTGTCCCTGACATTCAAGATAAAGCGGAGCGAGTTCCGCGACGATTATCGCCAACCAGGGGCCGAGAAAATCGATCGTTTTCTTCAAGCCGACAAGCTGGTGCCGCTGGAAGGCAAGCCGCTGACGTTGCTCAAAGACCACAAACTCGGACCCACGCAACGGGACACGGGCAAGATCCTTTACGACATTGTCAACAATCACATGAAATACAGCAAAGCGGGCACCGGCTGGGGCAACGGCGACGCCGAGTGGGCCTGCGACAGCAAGTTTGGCAACTGCTCTGATTTTCATAGCCTGTTCATTTCATTGGCCCGCGCCAACAAAATCCCCGCAAAGTTCGAGATGGGTTTCCCGATTCCGCCCAAACGCGGGGAAGGCACGGTGGGCGGCTACCACTGCTGGGCATGGCTCTTGCCTGACGGCAAAGGCTGGATGCCAGTGGACATCTCAGAGGCCAATCAGCATCCCCAATTGAAGGACTATTATTTCGGGAATTTGACCGCGGATCGGGTGATGTTCACCACTGGCCGCGATATCGACTTGGTGCCCAGGCAGAAGGGACCGGCGCTGAACTTTTTCATTTATCCATACGCAGAACTAGGCGGTCAGCCGCTGCCGACCGAACAAATCCAGCGTAGCTTCGCTTACAAAGACTTTTAGCTGTGCATTTTCACCACAAAGACACCAAGATCACGAAGAACGGACACTCAAGTCCTTCGTGAACTTGCTGTCTTTGTTGTAAATACCCATCCACATCACAATCTTCGTCGCTGCGCGATTCTGCGCTCCATGCCGACTTTGCGGACATGGGGCAAGAGCCGGCAACGGGGGCATTTGGGAAAACTTGCTAAAGTGCGGTAACACCTTCAACCGAATTACACCTAGCAGAGTAGGGCAGACTCTACTCTCCTGGGACAAGGTGTCCCAGTCAACGGACAAGACTACAAGGACGGAACGGAGCACAGGTCCAGCGTGAGGCGGCCTCGGTTGCCTGCGCGCCCCTGAGCCCAAGTCACACCCTTACGGAGGTTACCTCAGTGAAAGTTGCGTACTTGTTGGTTACGACGGCTTGGCTCGTGGGCGCTCAAACCTCACAAGCCCAAGACAAAAAGGCAGTTACTCCCGCGCCGGCAGTTGCTGCCCCTGTCACCGTCGTTAGTGATTGTGGTTGCAATTCTGGCTG
>DASRAT010000047.1:0-6276 GCA_035638015.1 Gemmataceae bacterium
CTGACCCGTGCGTCGGCCATGACCCCAAGAATGATAAACACTACAAGGTGTTCAAGTACAAGAACGAATTGAAATCGGCTGGCTATGTTTTTGACAGCTCAGGCACGCCTTTCGTTTATGGCTCGTGGGACGATTATGTCAGATTCCATCATCTGGCGGAACTCCCCGAGGAAAAATGGTATGAGGAACTCGACAGGCTGGACGACGCAGCACGAAAACGACGCCAAGGCAATGGCACGGTCTCGGCCCCGTTGGGAAAAGGTCGTGACGACGTGGCCGCATGGGTGGCAAAAAATCACTTTTTGGTTGACTCCAGCATCCGTCAAGTGTTGTATTTGCCCAAAGGCGCGGCAGCGGATGAGATTCGCCTATTGGAGGTCAGCGATCGCCTAAGCGGCCCCGAAGGCAAGCTGGAAGCGCTCGATTTCGGGTTGGATGTGGATGGGGAGCCATTCCATTTACTTGTCGCCGACGTAACCACCGATCAGCTCGACCAGATTAAACGGGACCAATCGGGGCTGCCACGAGGATGGTTGCTGGAGGGACACAAAGTTTGGAGGCGGGGAGCATGACCGAACCCCAACGGCTGTTCCTCGTACAAGCACGCACGGATTTTGAGGTGTTCAAACTCCTTTGTAAACAAAGTGGACTACCAGAATGCCATGCATTGCATTACCTCCAAATGGCGACCGAGTTGCTTGCCAAAGCTCACGCCTGGCGGAATGGACCTCCACCTGAATCGCATCGAGCACTCGTCCCTTTTCTGCAAGGCCTTTCACACAACCGCAAAGCCCAGAAACAACTGGGTTTCGAAAGGCTCAATGAAAATTGGCGAAGCCTCATCAAAAAAAGCTTGTCTTTTGCTGATCGAATCCAGCAATTGGCCCCAGCACTGGCGGACAACGGCCCCAACCCGGAATATCCGTGGCCCCGTGCTGTTCCGCGAACGGCGCCGGCGGAACACCGGTTTGAAATCTGGCAAGAACTCCAAACGGGTCCGGGCCGCCAATTTATCAAGCTGATTGGCAACCTTTTTAAGGACGCTGACACATTTCTGTAGTTCGGTGACAGCATCACAAAAATCAGGCTCTTTCTGCCATTGTCAAAGGTACACGGACCTTGTTGGCAACCGCTTGATTTTGCATTCCTGCGTTGTCAATTGTCACCACCACCGACTTGAACGCCGGTGTTCGCGAAGCCGGATCGGTCGTCGCCGGCACCAGCACGTTGGCTTCGGGAAAATACATCAATGCATTGCCCGCCCGAATGTCGAACTCGCGCACAAGTATGTTGGACAATTGCCCGGTCGCGCTACGGACCGTCACGCGCTGGTCCACTTTTAGGCCCAGGCGCTGGATGTCATCGGCGTTCATCAGGATCACGTCACGCCGTTCCTGGCCGCGGTAGATGTCCTCTTCCTCATAAACCACTGTGTTGAACTGGCCCTCGGAGCGGACCGTCATCAGCCGCAGTTGTTTGTCGTCCAATCGCAACGGCGGCAACGGATGGACTTTGAATTGAGCCTTGCCTGAGGGCGTGGCAAAACGTGGCGTATGGATAATGCGGCCGCCGACGTGGAACTCGCCACGAGTTTTATCCATGTCGCCCAACTGCTCGTACCCGGGCACGACACGGCCGATGATCTGCCGCACGCTACAGGCGTTTCGCAGCGGATGCCAATCGACCAGCATGGTATCGCCAAGCACCAGGTGGCCAAGAGTTGCGATCACGTCCACCTCACTGCGCGGCCCGTGCAAGCGTGACGGGCCGCCATCGCTCAGACGGACGAAATTGAACATCGACTCCTGTGTCGTGGCGTGCGGTTCCTCATCGCGGGCTAGGACCGGCAAGATCAACGTCTCTTTGCCGCGGCCCCACACGTGTCCAGTATTGAGCGTTGTGCTCATATATGTGATGAGATCGAGTTTAGCCAGCGCTTGCGAAGCGAACTTGGAGTCGGGATTGCTGCCGAATAGGTTGCCGCCCAGGCACAGGGCCGCGCGCATCTCGCCACGGCTGGCCGCCTGGACGCAGCCCATTGTGTCCAGGCCCGGCATGCGCGGCAACTTGACGCCCAGATGGCTTTCGAGGTTGTCGAGGATCGCCTGCTTGAGCGCCGGCGTGACGCCCATGGAACCCATGCCCTGCACATTGCTGTGTCCGCGAATCGGCAACAGACCGGCGTGCGGCTTGCCGACCATGCCCCGCAGCAAGGCAAGATTGACAATGTTTTGCACGTTGGCGACGCCGTGCTCGTGGTGCGTGATGCCCATGGTCCAGCCGAAGACCGCATTTTCCGCGGCCAAATAAAGGTCGGCAATTTGCTCGATTAGGGCGCGGCCCACACCAGCGCCTTGCACAATCGCATCCCATTCCGTCCTGGCGACAAAGCGCTCATAATCCGCAAAGCCTTCGGTCGCCTCTGCCAAGAACGGCCTCTTGGCGGCGTTGCGATCCAGGATCACCTTGGCGATCCCGGTGAGCAGGGCGATGTCGCCGCCGATGTGCGGTTGCACGTAAAGGCTGGCAATTTCCGATCCGAACAACAGGCTGCGCCAGTCAGACGGCACGCTGAAATTCACCAAACCCACTTCCTTCACTGGATTGATGACAATGACATGACCACCGCGCCGGCGGATGTTCATGAGCGTTCGCATCATGCGCGGATGGTTTGACGCCGGATTGCCGCCAATCAAAAAGAAGAGATCGGTTTTTTCCACATCTTCAAGTGTAACGGTGGCTGTGCCAGTGCCGAGCGAACCCGTTAAGCCGACGCCACTGGCCTGGTGGCAATAATAGGAGCAGTTATTGACATAATTGGTGCCGAAGAGGCGGGCGAACAATTGCAGCAGAAAACCGGCTTCGTTGGAGGAGCGGCCGCTGGCATAAAAAAACGCCTCGGTAGCAGCGATTGCTTTCCACTTGTCGGCGATGCGGCGTAGCGCTTCGTCCCAGGGGACAACGCGAAAATGGGTGTCTGTTGGACCGGCATACAGCGGTTCGGTCAAGCGGCCGCACCATTCCAGTTCGCGCGAAGACAAGCTTTGAAGTTGCGCAACGCTGAAGCGCTCAAAGAACTCTGGCCGCAAACCCTTTTGCATGTCTGCGACTATCGCCTGCAGCGATTTCTTGCAGACTTCCGGCCAGTGCCCCGCTTCGTTGCGCATGCCGCCGGCCTGACCGCCCATGCCCAAAGCGCAGGTTTTGCAAGCGTTGCGCGAACGCAACGCCTTCCACAACTGCCGCCAGCCGACGCGGCGGGCCATGCGGAGCGTGTACTGGATGGCGGCCCAGCCGCCGCCGCGGGTGACACGGTTCATAATAAACGGCTTTCAGCTAGCAGCTTTCAGCTATCGGCCAAACAACTATAACAACGATTGCCATTGGCAATGTATCAAAGTGTCCCGCTGGCCGAAAGCCGACCAATGACTTACGAAGAGGCGATTCAATTCTGGTTCGGCCGCGTCAACTACGAACACCGTTCGCCCGGGCCCAGCGATCTGAAGCTCGACCGCATGCACGCTTTGCTGGAGCGGCTCGGCAATCCCCACCAAACGCTGCGCATCATTCATGTCGCCGGCAGCAAGGGCAAAGGCTCCACATCGGCGATGCTGGCCGCCATTTTGCGGCAAGCCGGCTATCGCACCGGTTTGTTCACCTCTCCCCATCTTTCGGCCATTGAAGAACGCATCCAGGTTGATGGCTCGCCGATTAGCCGCAACGAGTTAGCCGCGATCATGACCGAGGTCCGGCCCTTCGTCGAAGAAATGGATCAACGGCAACCAGCCGGGGCCATCGGAGTCACGTTCTTCGAGATCGCCACCGCCGTCGGTTTTCTGCATTTCGCACGCAGGCGGACTGAAGCCGTGGTTCTGGAAGTAGGCCTTGGCGGCCGCTTCGACTCGACTAACGTGTGCCGGCCGGCCCTGGCGATCATCACCAGCATCAGCCACGACCACACCGAGCAGCTGGGCAACACCCTGGCCAGCATCGCCTTTGAAAAAGCAGGCATTGTCAAACGAGGCCGGCCGACGCTCAGCGGCGCTCGCGACCCAGAAGCGCGTGCCGTTATCCAAAGGATTTGCCGCGAGCGCGCCTCGCCATTACGAGAGCTGGACGTTGACATTCATTACAATCATCTACCCGGCGAGATCACCGCCGAAACGACGCGGTTGCCACGTGTGCGGATCACCACGTCACGTCGCCCCTGGCCGGAAATGGAGCTGGGCCTGCTCGGCGAACATCAAGCCGCCAATGCCGCCCTGGCCGTGGCCGCGGTGGAGGAGCTGCGGCAACAAGGCATGCACATCGGCGACGCAGCGGTAGCCAACGGCGTGGCCCATGTCGATTGGCCGGCCCGCCTGGAAGTGGTGTCGCGCCGGCCGCTGGTGGTGCTGGACTGCGCCCACAATATCGCCTCGATTGAGGCGCTCAACGACACGTTACGGCAATCGTTTCCGCCCGCGGCTGGAACCAATGGCAATGTTCACGGCGGCCGGCGTTTGCTGATCTTCGCGTGCAGCAATGACAAGGACGTTGCGGGCATCGTGCAATTGTTGGCGCCGCATTTCGCCCATGCGTTCATGACACGCTACACAAAGAGCCGTCGCGGCGTGCCGCCGGAACAACTGGTCGAATTGTGGCGGCGAAGTTCGGATCATCCTGCGACGGCATGCGCGACGCCCGCCGAAGCCTGGCAAGCCGCTCGCGCGGCAGCCCAGCCGCATGATTTGATATGCATCACGGGCTCAGTGTATTTGGCGGGAGAGCTACGGGCGGCATTTGGATAGCGCGAAACCGGTTTCAGAGCACATCAAAACCTACGTTAACGTCGGGGAGAAGCATCTTCCTCGTCCAGAATCTCCGCGATGCGGTCGCCGGTCAATTGCACACTGCCGGGCCGATCGCTTCGAACAAGGGGAACCTGGATGCGCCGCTTTTCCAGAATCGGCCTGGACTCAACCTGCGCGGGGTACCAAATGCTCACGGCGGCCCCTTCTGGCAATTCCGTCTCGCCTTCCAGCACCACCACGCCATTGTGTACTCGACCTGGAATGACCATTCGCTCATTATTTGTTACGGGGCAAAACGAAACAAGTCCAAAGTTGGCGAGCAAATCCTTTCGCTTGTTCAAATTCTGCTTGCAAACCGAGCAAGCTAGCCACCGGCAATCGCCCCCACGATCCAAAACGGCTCCGCCCCTGACGCCACCGCATCGGGCAACGGTGCGTCCGGCGATTCATGGGACCAATCTTCCTTGCACGCAAAAAAACGCAACATGGGCCTGCGCTGCAAGGTGGACTGATCACGAATGGTGCCGCGGAGCATCGGGTAGCGGGCTTCGAGGGCGTCAAGGATGGTGCGCTGGGTGATGGGGGAGGCGACCTCGAGAGTAACATCGCCGTCAACACGGGCCAGGCTTCGCAGATGATAGGGGAGGATGACACGGATCATGGCAATGCCTTTTTGATCACAACACCGGCAACGCAACGCCGAGCCCGCAGCGCAAGCAAGGGATTCCATTCACGGCTACTGGCCTTCCAAAACATAACGGACAGCGTTCGTCAAATAGTCTTCGTCTTCAATGACGCTCTTATCACCGCCTTCCGTGAACCAACGACGCCGACCCGCTTTGACTGCGACTCGGCCCTTCAGCCCGGCCGCGTCCGACAGTTTGCGGGAGCACCATGCCTTGAGTTGGTTCATTATTTCATCTGGCTCGGAGTTGGCTGTCACGACGACATGTATATGATTCGAGCGCGCATTGACGGCGTGGAGTGTCCAGTTTCGGAATCGACAGTGTGCCCGTATGGTTTGCTCCACCAACGCCCGTTGAGCCGGCGTGAAAACAACGGCATTCTCTGCCATGCAAATGAGGGCCTGTTTTTCTCGCTCCGGGTCAGGTTCTTGAATACCCAAGACCTTTTTTTTCACCCACCCGCGCTTGTCGCCAGGCAGCCACGTGCCATAAGTCGTCCATGTAAGGTGATAAGCCAGGACATTCATGATGGGAATACTCCGCGATTGAGTCCCTTGCTTGCGCTGCGGGCTCGCTGCAAGCCACGCCCCGAGCCCGCAGCGCAAGCAAGGAACTCGACTCACGCCAGCGTCTGCACCTCCACCGACAGCACCCCTGGCAGATCGTGTACAATCGCATTCCAGCTGTCCCCGCTGTCCGCCGACCCATAAACCTGGCCGCCCGTGGTGCCGAAATAAATGCCGCCCTTGTCGAGCTTGTCCGCAGCCATTGCGTCACGCAGTACGTTGACGTAGCAA
>DASRAT010000048.1:0-4907 GCA_035638015.1 Gemmataceae bacterium
AGCCGCTTGCGACTTGGCACCAACTGCGAAAGCGATTATGCCCGACCAAACGCTCAAAAACTTGACGGCGCTCATCACCTCCACCGACAACCCGGAAGTGCGCAGGGCTGCGCTGCGCGTCGCGGCTGCTCTGAAACCTTCAAAAGAACGCTCACTCAATCAAGCTTTGCTCGGCGTCTTGGAAGAAGAAGATCCCGGCCTGCGCGGCCTGGCGGTGGAAGCACTTGGTGAAGCGCGCGCCGAAGAAGCGTTGCCGAAGTTGGTGGAACTGGTGCATGCAGGCGGTGCGGAAGTGGACGCCGCTGTCCGCGCCATCGGTCACCTGGGCAGCCGCGGCACCAAAGCGCTGGTGCAAGTAATGCACCAGGCGGCGCCGGTGCTGCGCCGCCGCATTGCTGCGGCACTGGCGTTGGCGGGAACCGAAAGCGCAGTGCTGGCAACGGCAGAATCGCTGTTGGATGAGGACCCAGGAGTCGTTGAAGCATCCGCCAAATCGTTAGCCGTGGAGGTTCCGCACCTGACGGCCGGACAGAAACGCACGCTGGCGGAACATTTGTTGGAGATGCTCGCTCCTCCCAAACGCAGTCGAAAATCGAATGAAAATGCGGTGGACCTTGCACCCGCCTCGGAAGCGGCCATGTTGCGAATCCTCGCCGCACTGCATGCGCCACAAGCAGAAGAACTGTATTGGGCACGGCTCGACACGCATCGGCCCGCGGCATTGCGCTCCGCCGCCTTGCAGGCCCTGGCGGCGTTGCCGTCTTCGGTGAGCGATGCCAAGCTGCAAAAGCTGCTGGGGTGCGCTGCGGCCACCGAGTTTCAAGTGGTGGCGCCTGCCTTGATGCTGCTCAAGAAAGTGCCGGCCAGCCGCAAAAACGTCAAGCATTGGTTGGAACTTTTCGACGCCCCGGATGTGGCCGCTCATTCCCTGGCGGTTGAAAAACTGCGTGAAGTCGACACCGATCAGGTTGCCGAGGCGTTGTTGAAGCAATTGCGTCATCCCGACAAGGGATTGCGGGACAATGCCCTGGCCGCTCTGCACGAGTTAAAAGCGGGCCGCGGCGCTTTGTTTGCGGCCATGCTGGAGGCCGCAACGCCTGACGAAACTTGGAATCTCGCTCGCGGCCAGGCGGCATTGGCTCAAAAATGGTCCAGTGCTCAACGAGCCACAGTGTTTGCGCGGGCCTCAAAACTGCACGACGCTGACGACCGCCGGGAGGACGCCCTTTGGTTTATCTTGCGTGAAGCAGACCGCGCCTGGCTCGGCAGCCAGTTGGAAGCGCGGGCCTTGGCTTTGCGCAAGAAAAAGAACTTTGCCGCCAGCCTCGCCTATTGGCGGTTGTTGACACGCGACCCGGCTGTCGGGCCGCAATTACGCTTTGAGTTGGCGGCGACGGAGTTGAAGCTTTCCAATCACGACGCCACCGCGTCGGTGCGGGAAACGGATGTCTCCCTGCAAAACTTCAATCGCTTGCTTCAGGACGCGGCCTTCGATTTGATCGGCCAGGTTCGCAAGGCGAAGTGGCTGGAGGAAAGTGATCTGTATTACTTGGGTTTCCATTTCGCGGAACAGCCGCGTTTGGGTCGGGAGTTTGGCCGGCAGGTTTTGGAGTTGGTGATGGAGCGCTGGCCCAAAACGGAACTGGGCAAGAGCGCCAAGCGGAAGCTAAAAAGTGAAGGCCTGATTTAACCGCATGCGGAAAAGCGGCGAGTCGGGGCGACAGGATTCGAACCTGCGACTTCTTGGTCCCAAACCAAGCGCTCTAGCCAAGCTGAGCTACGCCCCGTTGAGTTCTTTTACCTTAGCGAAATCGCCTGCTGCTTGCTACCTGATCCTTCACTTGCCGAGCTTGAACGACTCCAAAAACTTCGCCGTTTCCGCCGACGCGACAAACTCCGGGCTGCCGACCGCCACGATCTCATAAAGCCGGTTGTTGACGGCATAAAGCCGTACCTTCACAGCTTTCTTGTCGTCGATCTCGATCAATATTTCCCGGCCGGGATAGGCCTCCAGCAGCAAAGATTTCTCGCGTTTCAGCTTCCCCTTGGCCGTGGTCTTGGCGGCGTCGCGGGCATTGTCGAGGCGTTTGTCTTCGGTGCCCGCTTTGATCGAGTCCTTGGGATACTCGGAATATCCGACGGCATAGGTGTTTTCGCCCGGCGGCACAGGCACTTCGAACAAGATCACCTCCGTGGCGCCGCTGCCCGACTTGACCGCCTTCTTATGCTCGTTGGGCGTGCCGGGCATCTGAATGGAAAAGGCGCCATCCTTGGGCGAGAACGGTTTCCAATCGCCGGCAGGCGGTTGGGCAAGGACCGAACTAACCGACAGCAACAGGAAAAGGATTGGCTTTCGCATGGCGTACCCCTCACCCCCACCCCACTTTCCAGAACGGGGCGAGGGGCGGCCGGGTTTTACTTTTGCAACACTTCCATTAACCGCATGAAATCATCGTTTGAATCAAATCGCAACACAATTTGTCCCTTTTCCTTGTCCTTGAGCCGGATGTCCACTTTGACCGCCAGCTTTTGCCGGAGTTCGTTTTCCAGGCTCACCACATGCGAGGTCTTGTATCCAGACTCATCTGCCTTGGCCCGCTTCGGCGTTGGCTCGTCGCGCGAATCGCGCACCAGCGGTTCGGCCTCTTTCAAACTCAGGCCTTGAGCCACGATCTTGCGAAAGACCGCTAGTTGCCTTTCGCGCGACTTGACGCCCTTGAGCAGCTTGGCATGGCCTTCAGAAATCTGGTTGGTGCGCAAACCTTCCTGCACCTCCGGCTCGAGGTCGAGCAAATTGAGCAGGTTAGTAATTGTGGTCCGCGCCAGACCAAGCCGTTGAGCCAGCTTGTCATGGCTCATCTTGAAGCGGTCCAGATAATCTTTGAACCCGTGAGCTTTTTCAATGGGATTTAGATCGGTGCGTTGAATGTTTTCCGCCAACGCGGCTTCGATCACCTGTTGATCGTTGAAATCAACGATGCGCACCGGCACGGTTGTCAAGCCGGCGTCCTGGGCCGCTCGCAACCGCCGTTCGCCGGCGACGAGTTGATACTGCTGGCCAATCTTGCGGACAACCACCGGCTGCAGAATACCGTGATTCTTGACGCTGGCACTGAGCGAGGCCAGTTCGTCGGGATCAAAGGTCTTGCGGGGCTGAAACGGATTGTTCTGTATCAGGTCGAGCGGGACCTGGGTTTGTTCAATTTGTGTAGCGACAGCTGGAGCATCGGCGCCGTTTTCGAGCATCGGAATCAATTGGTCCAGTCCGCGACCAAGGCGGGTCTTGTCCACGCGAGTTCCTCCTTCCGTGGATGGCGAAGGGGTCATTATCTCAGTAGCGGGGGAATTGTACCATTGGAGCGTCCCGGCGGACAACCGAGTTTTACCGACGTGTACATTGTTCAGCTGTTCCGCGCGGAACGTCAGCCCATTTTGACAGGACAATTTGGTTTTGCAAATGATCTGAACCACGGATAACACGGATGGCACGGATAAAAAAAACAAATTGTTCTTGTATTTCTATCCGTGCCATCCGTGCTATCCGTGGTTCAAATTGCTCTTTTTTTGTGGCGGCCTTCGCGGTTAGAATCCCCCTCGTCGTCGTCACGGAACCCGACGACAAGGCCACGGAACGGCCTTGAGAGAAGAGGCAAGGATGCACGGCAACTCTCGTTGCCAAAAGTCACTTTCATCCCGCCCTATCCCCATCCCTCCTCTCAACTAACGCCACTGACGAGCTGACTCGCACGGACCGGTTGACACTGTCAATTCTCCGGTCGCTCACGCTCCCGGCTCGCCTCGGCGTCCTTCCAAACACTTCAGGAACAGAAGGCATGAACCGAGACCCCATTCTCTTCCGGGTCGATGCCGGCCCGCAAGCAGGCTACGAGAATCTGGCGCGCTGCGTCACTTTTGCCGCTGCCTTGCAACGCCGCCGCCGACCAACATTCTTCCTCTCACAGCTCGAACCGGCTTCGCTCGCCTTGCCGATCAAACGCGTCGGCAACGAATGGCTCGACGCCGACGCCCCTGTCGGCACCGAGGAAGATCTGACCGAAACGATCCAGGAAATTCGCCGTTTGCGCCCCGCCGCGGTCATTGTTGATTCGCCCAATGCCAGTACGGAATACCTCAAGGAAATCCAGGCGACGGGTGCGTTGCTGGTTTCACTGGACCATGCGGCGGCCAATCGCTTTCCGTCTGAGATTGTCATCAACCCGCTGCTGGGCCCCAGCAAGGAAAACTATGAGTTTTCACCCGGCACCCAGCTGTTGTTGGGACCGCGTTACACGCTGGTTCGCTCGGAGATTCGCCGGCAGCGGCCCAATCGCTCGCAGGAACCGCCGCCTGTGCCGTCGACCAACGGCAAGGTCGCAACTGGCCATTTCCGCGCCTTGGTCGCCTTGGGCGAAGACGATCCGCACCGTAAATCGCTGGAGCTTGTCAAAACGCTGCTGAATGTGCCGCGTGTGGCCAAGGTTGATGTGGTGGCGCGGAACTATCATCCCGATCTGGAGAAGATGCAGGCCTTCGCCGCTGCCAACGAAGACCGTGTCAGCGTCGCCGTGGAACCCGCGGAAATCACTGCCAAACTGGTCCGCTGTCATTTCGCGGTCACGGCCGGCAGCGGTTGGTCGCTGGAATTGGCCTGCGTTGGCATTCCTCAGTTGTTGATCGTGCAGTCCGAGCCTTACTGGCCAACCGCTCAGCGGCTGGAAGAAGAAGGCTGTGCAACCTGCCTGGGCTGGCATGAATCGGTGTCGGCGACGACGATTCGCCAGGCGGTGCAGAATCTCCTCAACGATCCGCTGGAGCGCCAGGCGATGGCCCGTTGCGGCCGGCAATTGATCGACGGCCGTGGCCCGGATCGCCTGGTCACGGCACTGGAAATCGTGCTGCACCCGTCG
>DASRAT010000049.1:0-4774 GCA_035638015.1 Gemmataceae bacterium
TTGTCGGGGAACAACGTTGCCACCACCGGGTTAACCACGGCTTCACACACACCGTTGCCGATGGCGAAAAGAAACATGGCGATGTACAGGCTCCAATACACGGCGTCTTTGCCGTGATCGCCGAAGGCGCGATAAATCGGGTCAGTACAAAGTTGCAAAATGGCCGAAATAAGGTGCATGATCAGGGCGAGGATCATCAACTTGCCGTAACCGATGCGGTCGGCAATGAGCGAGCCGAGCAAGATGATGACGCCGAAGCCGACCAAACCGCCGCCGGTGATCTCGCCCAGCTCGGTCATGGTGAAGCCATACTCGGCGGCCCACAAGCGGAGCACGCCCGTGCGGACCGCGAAGCCGACGCCGGCTGCGAAGATGGCGAAGAAACCTGCCCAAAGAAGTCGGTAAGCATTTGGAGGAGCGGAATTGTTCATGGTCTCGCATCTGTCTCAAAAGGAGAGCGTCGGCCGCCCTGGTGCCGCCGGTCGCAAATCCAGCCAAATCAACTGAATCCGACGAGACTACGCGAGCCAAAAGCCCGTGTCAATGATCTGTTTGCACACTTTTGCCTGAAAAGTTCCGGGTTGGGCAAGCGGCCTCGGTTGTTCCTTGAAGAAAACCTGGTCAACTACGGTAAAGTCCGGCGACTCTTCCGTCGAAATAAATTGAGTAAGCTGGGTCAACGAGCGGTGCGGTTCAGGCCCGCCGCCACGCCTGCAAATCTCCTGGAGCAAACAACATGTCTCGCAGCAAAAAAGTGTTGATGGTGCTGAGTTTGACGATTGTGCTGGGTGTTTGGGGCTGCGCCCAGAGCAGCAGCCCCAGCTCCGGCAGCGCTCGCCTGCGCGAGCTCGAAGCCAAGTCGGCACGGTTGGATGACGAATGCAAAACCGCGACCGCGGCCCGCGATCAGGCCCGCAAGAAGGTGACCTTGCTGGAAGAGCAACGCGCCCAGCTGCAAGATCAGGTCGAGCATCTGGAACGGACCGTCAAGGATCGCGACGAGCTCAAGCAAACGCTCCTACAGCGCACTGCGGAGCGCGATGCCATGCAGGCTTACTTGACTCAGTTCAGCCGAGATTTGCAGAACCTGGCCACCAAGGTCGATCAGGCTGCCAACCAGGTGCCCGCGAGCCCACCGGTCACAGCGACGCCGATGCCGATTTTGACATCGCCGCGTGATGATTGATTTTGGAGTGCGGCGACTCGTTGCCGCTTTTTGGAGAGTGAATTCAAGCAGGGCGGGAGAGCGGGGTTGCAGCCGCTGAGAAAGGGTCTAATTCAAGAAATCCTCGGGCGCACTAAAAAGCGGCGACAAGTCGCCGCACTCCAAATTAGTCGCGCATGATTTCGATCACGGCCCGCTCACGCAGCTGGCTCGCAAGCCATCGGCGTTCCTGGTCCACGATTTCGTTTTTGAGTTTGTTTTCGATCATCCGCTGCATCTTGTCGTCAAACGGCATCGGCCCGGCGTTTTCGCGTTTGAGGACGCGGAAGAGATGGACGCCCGTGGACAGCTCGACCGGCGGGCCGAACTCGCCTTCCTTCATGGCGAAAAGATATTGCTCCAGCTCGCGCGGACGGATGTCGCCTTTGATCTCGCCGACGCCGGCACCTTTGTTGGCGGCGCCCTGACCGTCGTCGTATTGAAGCAAATCGGTAACATTCTTGCTTCCCACCCAGGCCGTCAAAACCTGCTGAGCGAATTGCTTGGCGTCTGCAATCGTGGCATGCTTGGGCCCAACGGCTATGAAAATGTTCTCCCATTTGACGCGATCGACTTGCATGTATTCGTTGATGTGCGTGTTGTAATATTCCCGGATTTCCTTGTTGCCGATGTTGTCCAGTTGCTTGCCGACGAGCATGCGCAGGTATTGCGTGGAAATAAACTGCCGCTCGAACTGCCGTTTCAAGCTTTCCAGGCTCGTGCCCCTTAGCACCAGCAGTTCTTTGAATTCCTCGATCGTGTCGATCTTATTGTCGCGCATGTTGCCGTTGATGATCTTGTCCACTTCCCTCGCGGCCACAATTTTGATTTTTTCCAGACCCTTGGGGTTTCTCGCCTTGAGCTCCTTGATGGCGTCTTGCAACAACAATTCGCTGTCGATGATGGCGTTCAGGGCTTCGTTGAAGGCCTTCACCACTTCAGCGTCGCGCTGGTTAGGCGGGACGCTGTTATAGATTTCGCGCACGCGCGGGCCGAGCGCTTCTTTCACTTCGTCATCGAAGATCGGCTGACTGTTGACGGTGGCCCTCACGCGGATCACGCCTGAGGTGGGCGGCTTGCCTGCATAAGACACTTGCTGGACGACAGGCGCGGGACTGGCTGTTTGGCTGGGCGGTTGCGGCAAGCCCGGCATTTCGGGCTGCTGGCCGCGCGTAATGACTTGTTGGCCGTCTTGAATGGGTGCGTTCAGCACAAAGGGCGTATCGCGCGACTGCGGCGGCTTGTCGAGCGGCCCGGTCATGCAACCGTTGAAGATCACGCCGGCCGCTGCCGCTGTCCAAACGCCCAGCACTCGACCCCACCGTGGCATGGTGAATCCTCTTATCGTTCCGTGGGACGGCCTTCCCAGGCCGTCCTGTCGAAAACGGACGGCCTGGGAAGGCCGTCCCACTTTCCCGCTATAACGGGCGGTCGGGGAAACGCAAGAGATGTTTGAGCAGTGAGTAGAGCTGGGGCGGCTCATCTTCGTCTGCGCGAAGCCGGCAATAGGCCGTCACCTGATCGATCACGCGAATGCGGCCCGCATTGCGCTCCGCCAGCTTCGCCACCTTACGCGGATTACGGTAGCCAAAGACGACATCCAGCGGCCCCGCTGGCGATTTTTCCAAATGAATGGCCACAATTTGCCAGCGCGTGGCCAGCAAGCGCAGCTCCGCCAAACGCACCAGCCATTCCGCCGCGTCCGGCAACGGGCCAAAACGATCGCGCAGCTCTTGGCGAAAATCGTCCAGCCTGGCCATGCGTCGAATCCGCGACAGCCTCCGATAAACCTCGATCTTGAGCTTTTGACCAGGCACATAATCGCGCGGCAAAAATGCGGGCCAGGGCAGGTCGATGTTGACCTCCAGCGGCGTCTTGAGCGGCTGCTGCTTCATTTGCCGCACCGCGTTTTCCAACAACTGGCAATAAAGCTCGTAACCGACCGCCGCGATATGGCCGCTTTGTTGTGTGCCAAGGATGTTGCCGGCCCCGCGGATTTCCAGATCGCGCATGGCAATCTTGAAACCTGCCCCCAGCTCCGTGAACTCCTCAATTGCCTTGAGCCGTTTGGCCGCCTGCGGAGCGATCGATTTGTCGCTGTCGATCAGCATGTAGGCGTAAGCCCGGTGCTTGAAGCGGCCGACACGGCCGCGCAGTTGGTGCAAATCGGCCAGGCCATAATTGTCGGCCTGGTTGATGAAAATGGTGTTGACGTTTGGAATGTCCAGGCCGCTTTCGATAATTGTGGTCGCCACCAAAATGTCGGCCTCGCGGCGGACGAATTTCACCATCGCTTCTTCCAGTTCATGCTCGTGCATCTGACCGTGGCCGATGACGATGCGGGCCTCGGGCACGATTTGCCGCAGTTTATCTGCAATGTCTTTGATGTTGTAAACGCGGTTGTGAACGAAGTAGATTTGCCCGTCACGGTTCATTTCACGCAAAATGGCATGACGCACCAGTTGCGGGTCGAAACGCACAATGCGCGTCTCGATGGCCAGCCTGTCCTTGGGTGGCGTTTCCAGGTTGCTGATGTCGCGAATGCCCAAAAGCGACAGGTGCAGCGTCCGCGGAATGGGCGTCGCCGTCAGCGTCAGCACGTCCACGGTTTGCCGCAGATGTTTCAGGCGTTCCTTGTGTTCGACGCCGAACCGTTGTTCCTCATCGATGACGACCAGGCCCAATTCCTTGAAATGCACATCGGCGCTGATGAGACGATGCGTGCCGATGATGACGTCCACTCCGCCCTGGCCGAGCCGTTCCAGCGTGCGTTTCTGTTGTCCGTGGGTTTTGAAACGGCTGATGCACTCGACGACAAATGGATATTCCGCGAGCCGTTGGCTGAAGGTGCGAAAATGTTGCTCGGCGAGTACGGTCGTCGGCACCAGCACCGCCACTTGCTGGCCGTTGTCAATCGCCTTGAAAGCAGCCCTGATCGCCAGCTCGGTCTTGCCGTAACCAACGTCGCCGCAAACCAGCCGATCCATCGGCCGCGACCGCTCCATATCGCGTTTGATTTCGCCGAGGGTGGTAAGCTGGTCGGGCGTCTCCTCATACGGAAAGGCGGCCTCGAACTCGGATTGCCATTCTGTGTCGGGCGGATAAACGATGCCGGGTTTCGATTCGCGCATGGCCTGGAGTTCGACCATTTCGCTGGCCAGATCGAGCACTGCGGCCTGGACTTTGTCCTTTTTGTTTTGCCAGGAAGTGCCGCCGACCTTGGACAGTTCCGGATCGGTCTTGGCCCCACCGATGTATTTTTGGACCAACTCGATCTTCGACGCCGGCACATAGACACGCAGTCCCTCGCGGAATTCGAGGATGAGATGTTCCTCGGTGCGGCCGCTTTTGTCCAGAACCCGCATGCCGCGAAAACGGGCGATGCCGTGGGCCAGATGAACGACGAGATCGCCCTCGGCCAGATCGAGAAAACTGTCGATGGCCCGCGATTCCAGTTGCCGCCGCGGCAGAATGGTGCGGACTTCTTCGCGATGAAACAACTCATGATCACTGAGAACAACCACCGATGCCGTTTGCGGCTTGGCGCCGGCGCGTGACCGCAATCGGCCG
>DASRAT010000050.1:0-3453 GCA_035638015.1 Gemmataceae bacterium
CCCGACGAAGGCACCTGGGGCTGGGACTTTCTGGGCCGGTTTTTCAAAAGCAACGTGCTGCTGGGCTGGTGGCATGAACGCCGCTACCAGGGCGGCAGCGGCGCCTACCAGACCGAAGGGCCGACGCTCAACCACGGCGAAGGAACGCTAAAATCGTGGCGCGATCGCTGAGCACATCACGGTAGCTTGTCGGGGTCAATGCCCAACTCGCGAAGTTTGTCGAAGGCTTTGCGTTTGTCCTGTTCTGCCTGCACTTTGTCGTTTACCGCTTGCCGCGCTTGGAGTTCTGCTTGATCCGCACGCAACTGGAGCTGTGCGCTCAGTTCGTCAGGGTCCAGCAATAACTCACCCTTGTCATCCCAAAATCGCAGCCAAAGCCGCACCTCATCATTCCACTTGCCGTGCCACAAGCCGTATTCCAACCCCAGCGATTCAATGGGATAATGCCCGCGTTCATTGGCTTGAGCCTTCTGATATCGGCCCTGCACAAGTCGAAACGCAGCCAGCTTGTCGTTCCACGGATCCCAGATGATATAGTGCGGCGCCTTGATGCCTTGCTCATAAACCCAAAACTTGCCGGTGCGTGGCGTGGTGTCCCATTCGCCGCCCGGCGTTTCCGAAATAAACTCCATGATGACGGTCGGAATGACTCTTTCCTGCCACAACACATAAGAATTACGCCAAATGCCGTCCAGCAAGCGCGGCCGATGTTCCACCAAGAACCAATCGGGCGCCTTGGCTCCAAGCGTCGGTGGTGTCGTGATGCCCCAGTAGATGTAGTTGTCACGACCAATCAGGAATTTGAAAGTTGCCCGTTTTTGCTTGAACCAAAGTTCGACAGAATTGGTAAGCAGCCGCGCTTGCACGAAGTCGAAGAAATTGTGAGGGATATTATCTTCAAAAGGCAAATCCAGGTGCGTGGGCAGAAATCCTGCATTTTCCGTTGAGTTCGGACTTGAATTCATCGTCCCCTCTTTTTGAGTTTTACGATGGCCCCGACGCAGCGGTGTGCATGTCCACAGAATAGCGTCTCCGCAACAAAAACACCATCCACAGCGCTCCCAGCGACGCCGCCAAATGTTTCAGCGTATGCCCGCTAACAACGCCGCCCGCCGAGTAGATACGGCCATCGGTCAACTCCAACACCTTGGCCAGTGCGTACCACGCCAGAATCGCGAAAACATCCGCCGTGCGGTAATAGCGTGCGGGAAATGCAAGCAAAATGATAGGGATGAGCGACAACGGCACGATCTGCACCAAGGCGTAAAAACGCACGTCGCCGTGTCCTTGCAATTCGGTCCAATACCAGTGGGTTACCGCCGCCACTCCCGCCGCCACAAACACTGGCCACAACCACGGCCCCCAGCGCGGACTGACGCGCTCGGCGACAATCAGCGCGAAAAACGTCATCAATATCACGGTCAACGGCAATCGATCCCAATAAAGCCGCTCATCACTCGGCTGGAGGTGATAGTAAGTCGAACCGAATCCGGTGAGGGTGACAAACACAAAAAGTGTTAGGTGGGCATAAAACTCCCACGTCGGCACGGTGGCGGTCGGTTCCTCCCTGTGCCGCCACAACAGCCAAACAATACCGGCCAAACCGAAGACCACAAATGGCGCATTGGACAGCACATTCAAACAATGAGGTATGCCGAGCAGCGATCGCTGATCGGCGAATTGCTGATAGTCAGGGTTTTGCCCCGCGCGCGGAATCGCTGCCGCGACTATGAGCGCTACCAACGCCAGCACCCCAATCAGCGCAAGGCGGAAGCGAAAGGCCCGCGTGGTCATCGGATCGGCGGGTCTTGGATTTGACACTGCACACTCCTGAGTTATTAGGCCTGGAATCCCTTAAACTCAGTGTTGCAGATTGTAGTGTGTTATTGCAAGCTGCTCATCAGGCGGTTATTCCTCGACGCCCTTCTTCTTGGTGCCCGGCAAAGATCGCAGGTAAGCCGTCACAGCCTGAGCGTCTTCTAGCGTCATTTTGTAAGCTGGCATCGGCGCATTGGCTTGCTCCCCAGTGGAAAGGAACTTGACCAATCGTTCCTCGGTCCATTTGCCGGCCCTCCCGCTCTGCGTGAGATCGGGCGCCGACTTGTCCCATTTCTTGAATTTAATGCCTGGATTCGGCGCGAACCAAGTGGGAGAGCCTTGAAGGTGCTTCGCGTTGTCCAACTCTCCATTGGCCTTGCGCGCCGTGTGACATTCGGCGCAACGGCCAACATTGTTCACAAGATAGTCGCCGCGCTTGATGAGCGCGTCTTGCTTGTCTTGTGCGGTCGCAGAGGCGTGCGGATTAGTGCCCGTAGCCAAAGTGAAAATCAAGGTGATGCAGCCAAAAATCAACTTTCCCCGACGCATCGCAACACACCCCCAAAAAACGAAACACAGAAAGAAAAAACGCGCACCATGAGACTTGGACAATCTAACACCGCACAGCGGCAAATGCATCTAAGTTTTTTGAAAAATTGTCAGGGAATATCTTGCAAGCGGGCGACAACGGAGCCAACAAGTTGGGCCAATCCCATTCCCGTCACCGCCGACACCGCCAGCACCTCTCGATCCAGTTCGCGTTGCATGCGTTCCCGCACCTCTTCCGAGCCCGTCAACTCCGCCTTGCTGACCACGACGATCTCCGGCTGCGCCGCCAGCGGAGCGCTGTGAAGCTCCAATTCACGGCGAACCGTCCTGTAGTTCTCCAGCGGATCACTAGAATCAGACGGCAAAGGCTCGACCAAATGCACCAAGACGCGCGTCCGCTCGACATGGCGAAGAAACTCATGCCCCAATCCCACGCCGCTATGGGCGCCTTCGATTAGCCCCGGCAAATCGGCCAGCACAAAACGATGGTCCCCGCCCGTATTGACAATTCCCAGGTTGGGATGCTTGGTGGTAAACGGATAGTCGGAAATCTCCGGCGTGGCCCGCGACAAGCGGCTGAGCAAGGTCGATTTGCCCGCGTTGGGCAAACCAATCAGGCCGGCGTCGGCGATGACTTTGAGTTCAAGCACCAGCCAGCGCTCTTCACCCGGAACACCAGGTTGAAACTCGCGCGGGGCGCGATTGGTGGCGGTGGCAAAAGCCTTGTTGCCCCGCCCGCCCCGGCCGCCGTGAGCGACATTGACTTCGTCACCATCCTGGGTGAGATCGCGCAGCAAATGGCCACGTTCGCGGTCTAGCACCAGTGTGCCTGGCGGCACGGGAATGACAAGGTCGGCGCCACGTTTGCCATGGCGTTGAGCGCCGCCGCCGCGGCCGCCTGCTTCAGCTCGCCAGTGTTTTTGGTGGACAATCTGAGCCAAACTGTCGGTGCCCGCGACGGCGCGGATCATCACGCTGCCGCCGTCGCCACCGTCGCCACCGTCCGGCCCACCCTTGGGAACGTATTTTTCCCGGCGAAAACTGCACATGCCGCTGCCGCCGTCGCCCCCCTTCACATACAACTCC
>DASRAT010000051.1:0-8637 GCA_035638015.1 Gemmataceae bacterium
TGACCCGCGAGGATGATCCAACATTGGCTACCACGACCGGTGGTTCCTCCACCAGAGCGACGGGCACGCGGGGCAACACAGCCGACGACGGCGCTCCGGCCGAGGGCACGGGGATCGGCTGCACCACCGCAATGGGCTGGGACAAAGCAAAGGTCGCCGGCAGCACCTCCGCATTGAGCGGCGCCTGTCCGCCAATTTCCAGGCTGACCGCCACCTTAAATTTCTGATTGCCGTTGGCAATGACGGTTACCATGGCCGTCAGCGTCTCCCCCGGCCGGTTGGGCACGTGGGGCACCAGCACTTGAATGGTGGCGAGACGGCCGTTGAGCACCGCGTTGCTCACGTCAAGCCAGGGCTGGTCGCAGACGGCATGAGCATAAACCGGCCGTTTTTCCTGTGTTTTTAGCTCCAGCGTCGCCTGCGTGCTTTGGCCAACGTTGCCTTTTAGAGCCAGCGTCGTGTGGCTGATCTCGACCTTGGGCGGCTTGGCCAGACCCAGCGCCTCGAAAAACTGCTGCACGCCGCCGACGCCGCCCGCCGATGGGCCGCGAACGGGATAAACCCAGCCATTTTCGCCAAACCATTTGGCCACGGCTCCGGTCTCGAAGAGCATAGCCGCGTCCTTGGGCTGGGCCAGCGATTTCTCGGCGATCTGCCGTGGCGTGGTCGCGCCTGCCAGAATGCCGTTGGGATACGGCTTGGGCGGCACATCCACTTTCACAGTGATGGTCGCCGTACCGCCGTTGGATTCGACTAATAGATGTCCCTGGAGCGCTTTGTTGCCGGCACGCAGGTGCTGCCCGCGGATTTGCACCTTGACCACTACGTCGCCGCCAAACTGAAAGATCTTCTGGCGATTGCCTGGAGCGTCGCCCAAGGTCAGCCATTTGCAATCCGAGCCGACCGATCCGTAGAGCAGCCGGCTGCCCAGATTGGACAGGTGCAATTCAAAGGTGTGGTTGGTCCCGAAGGGGATGACGCCAAGATTCACCTCGGTCGGTTCCGCTCGCAGCTTGGGCTCTTCCAGCACTTGCGTCGGCAGCTTGGCCAAAAATCGATCAAAGCCGCGGTCGATGTCGGGAAACCGCGCCGCTTCCTTGGCGGCCAGGGCGAGGTCTGAGCGTCCGATGTTACCCAGAAAGCTGGCGAGGAATCCTTGTTTCAATAAGTCCACGGCCGACTTCCAGTTTTCCTGGCAGGCCACGGCGAATTGATCGAAGTTGCGGCAGGTCTGGCCGGAGGGAAAGACGAACTGGCTCGGAAAAGGCTGTGATCCGGGTTGGACGCGCCGGCCGTTACCAGCGTGGCTGCCGAGCGTCACGCCGTCGAAATAGCAAAAGATCGCTTCCGGCGGATTGACGTGGGCACACTTGGCACAAACCTGGGACATGGCGGAGTCCTTGCCGGAAAACCTAAGCCCGAAGGACCAGCGAGGAACACGTTTGCGATCCTCGCTGGCGCTTCGGGCTTTTCTGCCCACGGTGCTAAGCCGCAGGCGGCTTAAACCTTGACCTTCATCTGCACGGTGCCGATCTGGACGACATCGTTGACGTTCAGCTGTTTTTTCTGACCGGGATAAATGCGCGCCCGATTGACATAGGTGCCATTGGCGCTGTTGAGATCCTCGACGGCCAAAACGCCGCCTTCCAGGCTTATGCACGCATGCTGCCGGGAGCACCAAATGCGATCGGCCGGCTCTTGGTCCTCGAGATCGATGTCCACCGGTTTCTCGTCGGCCCGGCCAATAAAGTTAAGGCCTTCGTAGATCGGGAACTCGGCATTGATCTTTTGGCCACGAATGACCACCAGCTTGGGCTTGGCATCGTCTGCCAGTTTGGGACCTTCGGCAACGGGTGCCGCGGGAGCCGGCGCGGGCGCCGCTTCGGCCACAGGGGCAGGAGGTGGCGCGACCGGAGCGGCGGGAGGCGTTTCGGCGATCGCCATGGCGGCGACTGGCTCGACGGCCGCCATCGGGATCGGCTCCTCCTCAATCACCGCGGCCATCGGCACGGCTTCGCCCACGGCCTCAACCGCCATAACAGGCGCGGCTGCGGGCGCCGCCGGCGCGGATGCCACTGAGGCCAGATCGGATTTGCACTGTTCGCAGAACAGCGCCCCATCTTCATTGTGGAAGTTGCAAAACGGACACTTCAACATTGCTGCGTGACCTCCAATTGTGCTCGATCCAGATCGCGGGCCGGGCAGACCTGGGCGGCGTTTGATTTTCATCACCCGGGTGGCACGCCTTGAAAAGGCGTGATAGCCGTTCAATACAAGCGCCGTTTCACGCCCTTTCCGGGCGTGCCACCCTCTTCCGCTGCGCTTGACGGCTGACATCAACTCGTCGGCATCTCGTCTGCCATGCGCGCCGAATCCTCCAGGGCCAATTGCGTCTTCTTGGACACACGGCCGCCGGAATTCAACTCCGTCAACACTTGCTTGGCGAGCATCGTCTTCTTGGCGGCCCGCGGTCCCATCAGCTCGCCCTTCTTTTCGATCTGAGCCGCCACTTTTTGCACGTCTTCCTGATTGTTCTGCGCGATCGCCTTCTGAAGCACTTCGTTCATCTCGGCGATTTGCACTTCGTCGATGTGCTTCATTACCTCGGCATTGACATAACCCTGGGCCGCAGCAGTGTAGCTGATCTCCAGCGGCACCGCGCCGCTCGATTCGCGTTTGCCCAAACCAAGATCATAAGTCACTTCCAGCTGGGCAACCACGTATTTGCCGTCTGGCCGCTTGGGCACCGTCAATTCCACGACATAGCGGGTCGTGCTGTCATGCGTCAAGGTGCCAAGCTGGGCGACTTGATGCCGCTCTTCCGGTTCGGTGAGATTGAGCATCTTGATTTCGGGAACGACCTGGCGAACGCGCTTGACCTTGATGTCTTTCATCGGCCGCACGTGCATTTCCACGTCCTTGAACGCCGTGGCCGCCAGTTGCTCGAACTCCTCGACGAAGATGCGCTCGGCTTCTTCCTTCTTGTTCACATCAATGTAGTACCACTTGCCTTCGCTGAGCTTGGCCAAATCTTTGATGAGGCTGGCTTTCCAGTCGGTGCCGACGCCCATGAGCGTCAGGTGCACCTTCTTGCGGGCGGCCTCCTGGGCCAATTCGCGGCAATTGGTTTCGCCCGAGGTTTCGCCGTCGGTCAACACCAGCACCTGCGACAGCTTGCCGCCGCCGGCCACTTTCTCGACTTCGGTCAGCGCCAGCCGCATTCCTTCGTCCATCGAAGTGCCGCCCGGATCGACGTCGAACATGTCAATGCGGCGAATCACGTCTTCGATCTTGGCTTTTTCGGAAAGGGGGGTGGCCGGCAACAGCGTCACGGCATTGTGGGCAAAAGCGACAATGGCCAGCGTGTCGTCCGGATTGAGTTTGTTGATGGCCAGGCTGGCCGCGTCCTGAACGCGTTTGAGCCGGCTTACGCCGGTGCCATCTTCTTCGTACATGGAGCCGCTCACGTCCACGACGAGGGCCAGGTTAAGACCCATGGCCTTGCCGCCGGAACCGCTCGGTATGAGCTTGACGAGGGCGTAGGTAGCCGCCGACTCGCCCAGCACCTGAATGCTGTTCCGGTGCATCATGCGTTCGATATGGATTTTCGCCGTCATTTCAAAAAGACCTCGGCAACAAAATAAAGACGGGCCCGCTAGGTTGCAACACGGGGCGGCATGCGGAGAAGTGTTGGGCAGACATTCGTGCTCATCCTGAGCCTGACGCACGGGACGCCCTGAATTTGTTGTAACACACCGCCAAGGGAGCATCAATAGACGCGCCACGTTTTTCCCAAGCCGCTTGCGGCTTGGCATGGCCGTTCGCTGAGCAGCACCTGGTTGCGTTGTTGATTTTCCCGCCCCCGGAGTGGCTTTTCCAGCACCATTCCCCAGCAGGTGAAAAAAAACCGAAAAGGGCGAAGATACAACCGGCAAGGGTTGCACAGCTGACACACCAGCAAAGCCGGTTTTCTCGTGGGGCAGGCATTCCTGCCTGCCTGGGGAGCCAAACGGTAGGTCCTGCACCATATTGCCTGGCGCCGGCCAACATTCGTTTCATTTCACCCCCCTGGACACATGCACAGGCAACAAATTCACCTCTTTTTGCGGGGAAATGCGTTCATATTGGTTGCACACCGTGTTTAACTGCGGCCACGGGATGCCAAGGGGCTAGCTTTCGTCCGGGGTCAGGCGTTGCTAACGAGCCGGAAGCGTAAGCGACGGTATGACCTAGCGATACGTCGCCTACGCTTCCGCCCCGGAACCCGCATTATATACCTTGGCACCCCACCAGAAACTTCCTCACGACCATTGCCACGTAGAGGTCTCAAGCGGGCCATGTTACTATATTTCGTGAGGGAAACATCGCAAGCAACCAGGAAGCGTATAATGCCGGCCGCAAAGAGCAGCACTGCCAACGCGTACCCAGTCTTCGATGTTGATCCAAGCATGCTTTACAACAAGTTGAAAAAGCCATGAAATCCCAGCCAATAATTGCCGCTGCTTTTGTTTTAATCTGTGGCGTCAGCCTTTGCGAAAGATCTTTGGTCAAACGCAGCGACGCGGCCAAGCGGGAGCAACAGGCGCCGGCGCCGCTCAAGCGCCTGGTCCTCGGCCAAACTGGAAGGCGTGTGGGCATGGTGTCGTTTTCGGCCGACGGCAACATCGTGGCCTATGCGCTCACGACCTATCCTCCAACGGCTTATTACGGTCAAGAAGAAGGTTGCGTCATTGTTCTGGATCGCAAAACCGGAAAAGCAATTCAGCGGATTAAGGGGGAGACGCAAGGCGGCGCGATTTCGCCGGATGGCAAGACCCTGGCTTTGCTATTAAGCGGTCACTTCGAGCGTCAGTCGCTTGCTCTTTGGGACGTTGCCAGCGGCAAAAAGATGCGCGATATCGATATCTCCCAGGGTACCAGTTGGCGCGAATGGACATTTCATCCGGACAACAACAAGTTGATTGGCAATCTACCTGGTGACGCCGTGTATGTTTGGGATACAGCCACAGGGAAGGTATTGAAGAAGATAGCTCCAGCTCGTGGCTTACTAGGACAATTTGTCGTTTCAGGGAACGGCCAGCAGATTTTGGCGGGCGTTAGCGATTCCCGGTGGGAGAACTTTGATCCGAAAGTCCATAAAAGCCAGACCGTAAGGAAAGGTCAAGTCAACGTTGTTGACTATTCAATGCGACTTTGGGACATCGATTCGGGCAAGGAGACCGTTCTGGTAACAAGCAAGGCAGTGACAAGCAAGTTAGACTTTCTAAAGTCCTGGTATCCGGGGAACAGGGCCTTATTCTCTTCCCAATTTGGCGGCACAATTCATGGCTTCCGGGTCCATGTTTCCGCCGGTGGCGCCGTGTTCTTTACTCCGCAACCAACAATCGAATTTCAACTCGATGTTGGGACGATGCCTAAGGGAAAGCCGATGCTGTGGCTGTCGGATCATTCGACTGGGAAAAAACTACTCGAACTGGATTCCCCACTCAATGACCCATTTTTGGTGGCGGGCCTGGCCCCTCCCGACGGCCGCACACTTGTGGCTGCGACTCTCGAACGCGACTCGTTGCAACGAAAAGGGACGCGAGTTGTTCTTCTTGATGTATCTGACCTTCACGAAAAGGAGCGAGCACGGGTCGCCAAATTGTCGCCAAAAGGCCTGGATGAATTCTGGGCAGATTTGGCCGGCGCCGATGACCGCAAAGCCCACATCGCGATGTTTTGCCTCACGCTTCTGCCACAACAGGATTTTCTCGCGTTTATGAAAAAGCACATTCCGACCATCGGTGTTGTGGATCCCAAGCGGATAAATCAGTTTTTGGATGATCTCGACAGCGAAAAATATGCTGTCCGTCATGCTGCCCAAACGGAATTGGAACTGCTGGGGGGCGAAATCGAACCAGCGATTCGCAACGCCTTGCAAGGAAATCTGACACTCGAAAAGAAAAGAAGGCTCGAGGATATTGCCAAGAAAGTGCAAGGGCGACCAGTTGGCGGGGGAACAGCCCGCGGGCTGCGCGTTCTTGATCTTTTGGAGCATAACGGTGCGCCAGACGCGCGAAAGTTGGTGGAGCTTCTGGCCCAAGGCCCAGCCAATGCGTGGCTGACCGAAGAGGCGAAAATCTGCCTTGGCCGAAACAGCCAAGGAAAATGACCAAGAGTGCAGCGTCACCGCTTATTTGTCGGGTAGCGGAAGTCGTGAGGCTGCCATAAACTCTTGCCGGAAACGGAAGTCTGGCGGGTCCGCTACGGCACAACCCCTCGTTTTGGCTGTATCACAGCATTACACCGGCGAGAAAAAATCCCCCAATCGTGCCAGCCCCACAAGCCTGCATGCCCCCGACAACACGCCTTGCAAGGGATAAAGCAACGACCGCCCCAACGGACCCAACAGCGTCAGGACCACGCCGCACACGAAGCCCAAAATGCTCCACCAAACGACCGCCACCACCGCCCAAAGCAGCAGCATCACAATGCCGGCCTCTTTACCCTTGCCTGCCACATCGAACACCAGGTGCGGCCCCAGATCGCCCACCAGCACCACGCTGCCGACAGTGGCACTGACCACGATGCCGGCCGCCGCTCCAGCTAACAGGCCCCACGGCGCATCGGTGACGTTGCCGCGCCGCCACAGCACAAATACGCCGGCGACCGCGCCCAACCACCAGGTACAACCGATAATGACACGCAAAACGTAGCCGGTGAAGTAATCGCGGAAGCCGCGGCTGCGGTCCAGCTGGGCCGGCGTGGCGTCACCCAGCACTTCCTTGAGCGACTCCGGTTTGGGGTTAAGGTAAATCTCCTGCCACGGCAGTTTGAGCCAACCGCCCCAGGCCAGTGACTCGCGTTTGTCCAGCGGGATTTCGCCGGGCGCTCTTGCCAGCGCGGCATTAGCAGCAGCGCCGCGGCCGAACACATCCAGCACCGGCACCAGGGCCAAACGCACCAGGAAAAACACCAACGTACAGGTAATAACTGGCTGAATCAGCTTCCGCGTGAACTGCGATTTTTGGCCTTCCCCCTGGGCCAGCACACGCAGCGTCAACTGCTGGCCGCCATTGGCCGACACGGTCAAATGAGCTTCGGCAATCCCGCCCGCGGGCACTTTGCGGGCATCGATCTCATAACCGATTTGCGCCTGTTGGGCCCCGCTGACCGACGGCGTCAACACCCGCAACCAGGGCGCGTCGCTTTCGACATTGCCGTAGACCCACTTCTTGGCCGCCGTTTTCAGAGTCACCTGGCCGCGAATGGGCTGACCAGGCGTGCAAGCGTGAAACGCTTCCGCTTGCGACAGTTCCACCGTGGGCGGCCGCGATAAGCCCATGTTCTCAAAGAACTGCTGCACGCCCGCCACGCCCTTGGCCGGCACGCCGCGCACGGGATAGTTCCAGCCGTTAGTCTCAAACCAGCGCGCGATTTCACCGCTTTCCAAGAGGGGCACCGCCGCCTTCGGCTGAGCGCGCATCCGCTCCGCCAGCTCCCGCTGTGCACGCACACCCTGAAACGGCGCCCTGGGAAACGGCTGCGCCGCCACTTCTAGCCGGGCCGGCAACTCCACCACGCCACCGTTGGTGACAACTGTCAAGCGAGCGCCGTAAGGCTGCCCCGCCGCCAGGCCGCGCGTGTCCACTTGCAACTGCACCTGCTGCTCTCGGGCGGTTTGCACACTGCATTGCCCATTGCTGGAGCCCTGGATCCGCAGCCACTCGCCCCCTTCCGTGATGGTCAAGGTGCCCTGGAGCATGCCCTGCCCCTGATTGCTGACGGTCAACGTCACGGGCCGGCTTTCACCGGCTTGCATGGTCCCCAGGATCAGCCGACGCGGTTGGAGATCGAGCCGTGGCCCCTCGGTCCGCGAAACCGGCATGCTGCTGACAAGATTGCTCAAACCGATGTCGGGGTTGGCCTGGCCCATGCTCTCCTGGGCGACGCGGGCCAGATCCATGCGGCCAACTGAAGAGAAAAACTTGACGAAGGTTCCCTTGCGGAGCAGGTCACGGGCGCCGGTCCAATCATCTTGGCAAGCTTGTGCCAAATCATCAAAAGTGGTGCAGCGTTTGCCGGACGGAAAAGCGAACTCCTTGAGCAGCTTGGTGCCGCCGCCGCCGGGCTGGCCGGACCGCAACTCCGTCCCGTCATGGTGGCAAAATACCGCCACGTCGGGATTCGGTCGGTGACAACGCGGACACATCAGTGCGGGCATGCTGTTATCTTGTAGTTTGGTGAGAGTTTGTTTGAGACATTTTTCGGCTCACCGAAATGTTGACTACTTGGTTATCCTGTCATCCCGTGACCGCCCAACCATGGCGGCGACTGGCAACGTCGGGGCGGCCCGTGCCGGCCGCGGCCGATTCACCGCGGCCCGGGCCTGGAAACGCAACAACACATTGCCCAGCTGAATCCGGTCACCGTCGTTCAACTCACGGCTATGCGAAACCGGCGTTTCATTGACCAGCGTAAACTGCGGCGGCGCTCCGTTGTTCACCAGGACATACTTCGGCCCCGTGCGTTTGATGAAAGCGTGTTTCTTTTCCACTTTCATGTCCCGGAACAAGGCGATGTCGGCATGCTCATCCCGGCCCAACAGGCTCGCGGCTTTTTCCAGCGGATACTCGCGTCCCTCCTGCCAGCCCC
>DASRAT010000052.1:0-2646 GCA_035638015.1 Gemmataceae bacterium
CGTTGTGTTGGACAAACGCGATGTTGCCACAGGTAGCACCGCCGCGAGTACCTCGCTACTTCAACACGCGGCCGACACGGACCTGGTGGACTTGCTGGAGAAGGTCGGCGAAGCCGCAGCAGTGCGCAGCTATAAAATCGGCCTGGAATCCGTCGCAAAACTGGAACGGCTGGTAGGCGAACTTGGCAATGCGTGTGGGTTTGAGCGCAAGAGAAGCCTTTACCTTGCCAGCGCCAAAAGCCACGTTGCAAAACTGCGGCAAGAATACGAGCTTCGCCGTCGGCATGGCTTCGAGGTGGAGTTTCTGGAGCAAGCGGAGCTCAAAGCGACATTTTCATTCACGGTGCCAGCGGCGATTTTGGCCAATGGCGACGCCCAAATAGACGCCTTTCGTTTTAGCCACCGCCTCCTGGAACACGCCGCCAAGCGGGGCTTGCGTGTCTTTGATCGGACCGACGTCAAAGAAGTTACGCCGCGCCGCAATGGAATGGCGCTCACCACGGACCAAGGCAACACGGTTTCCGCCCGTCGAGTGGTCTTTGCTACCGGCTATGAATCCCAGCGGTATCTCAAACAAAAAATCGGCGACTTGCACAGCACGTTTGCACTGATTACGGAACCCTTGGAGGAATTTCCCCTGTGGCCGGATCGTTGCCTGATCTGGGAAACGGCTCGTCCGTATTGCTACTTGCGAGCGACAGACGATGATCGCATTCTCATTGGAGGCAAGGATACTCCCTTTGCGACGGCGCATCGACAGGATGGTCTCGTCAAAAAGAAAACCAGCCAATTATTGCGGCGACTGCAAAGGATGTTTCCAAAAACAGCTTTTGAAATCGCCTACTCCTGGGCGGGAACTTTCGGCACAACGCCAGATGGCCTGGCGTATATCGGCGTATCATCGGAATGGCCGAATGCTTACTTCGCTCTGGGCTATGGCGGCAACGGCATCACCATGAGCGTGACGGCTGCTGAGTTGATCGTCGATCATTATCTTGGCCGCGACAATCCGGATGCGAAGATCTTTTCCTTCGACCGGTGAAGAAGTTTCATTTGTTTTCCCTGGGTGAAACTTTCTCTAATGGCGTTTCAGCGGGACCCGCCAGCACTTTTCCGGTCGGCTGAAATCGCGAGCCATGGCATGGGCAATCCCACGTCGAGTCGGCCTCATTCCAGCGGACGATGCAGCCCATGTGGGTGCAAGCTGGCGACAAAGTCGTCACTTTGCCATGCGCATCGCGGTAGGCTGCCACACGCTGACCGTCGAGCTTGAGTATTTTCCCTTCGTCGCGTTTGACATCGCGAAGGTTCGTTCCCTCGGCGCCGGAAAGCTTGTCTTTGAGGTAGTAATACGGGTAGTCCACGTTCTGCTTCAGATAATCCCAGGTTGCCGACAGCTTTTTCCGGTTCACGTCAAACAGGTCTTGCCATGGATTTTTTCGGCCCAGTGCCGCATCGGCGGCCATCATACCCCCGAGCGTACCGAAGGTCATACCATTGCCGGCGAAGCCAGTGGCCACGAATTGATGTTCTACCGCTTCACCGATGTAGGGCAGACCGTCCGGTGTTTCGACCACCTGGCCCGTCCAGCGTGAATCCACGTCGGCATCGGGCAGAATCGATTTGAGCAATTTCTCCAATCGGACATAGCATGCGTCGGCATCGTTTTCCTGGCCGGTTTTGTGATCTTCGCCGCCGAGGATCGCATAATCGTTGCGGGCAAGCCGGTCGAATCGCAAATAGTAATATGGCTGACTTGTGTCGGAAAAAATAGCTTCGGGCGCCGTTCCTTTGGGCAACTTGGCGCCGATGGCGTAACTGGAATAAGACGCGAGTTTGGTCTGAAACAACGTCGCACCGAGCAGTCCTTTGTTGCCCATCAGCGGCACATGTGTCGCCAGTACGATGTACTTACAACGGATCGTGCGATCATTGGCTTTGACGCTTAATGGGTCAGTCTCGAATTCGGTCACTTCGGAATGCTCGAACACATGGCTTCCTCCCCCCGGAATCTGCGGCAGCAGACCGGCCAAGTAACGCAGAGGGTGAAACTTGGCCTGGTTCGCAAAACGAATGCCTGGCCGCTTGGCGAGGGGAACGGACTCAACGTAAGTGGCATCGAAGCCCAATTCGGCCGCTAACTCAGCGTCTTCCCGCAAACGGTCCTTCTCCCCCTTTGGAATGTCCTTCCAAGGGGCGTGCAAGTAGCCGGGCACGACAGAATAGTCGCAATCAATTTTGTCCTCATCCACAAGTGATTGGATTTGTTGCATGGCCGCCCGTCCCGCATCCCACGCAGCCTGGGCATGATCTTTGCCGAAGGTTTTCACAAGCTCGGAAATACGCGTATCGGTCATGTAAGTGAGGTGAGCCGTGGTGTGGCCAGTATCCACGTGGGCACATCGGTCGCGCTCCAGCAACGCGACTTTTTGGCCCGCTTTTTTTAATAACAATGCGGCAGTGATTCCCGTAATGCCGCCGCCAACGACAACCACGTCGACGTTGATGTCGTCAGCAACTTTGGGGAAGCGCGACAGGCCTGCCCGCTCCATCCAATGTGATTTTGATGGCATTGCACTCCTCCAATCGACAGCGCGTGGGACAGATGTGAGATCAGGCCTTCGATTTACGTGGAACGCGGCCGCC